>JAIPDT010000024.1 GCA_021737545.1 Desulfobacteraceae bacterium | reverse complement strand
AACACTGCACTTGAAGAAATCGAGACCCGGCGCAAACAGAAGGAAGAAGAAATCGCAGGACTGCGGGCAAAAAAGGCGGAAAGCCAAAGCGCAAAGGAAAGGCTCGAAGGCGAGCTCAAACACATGAATGAGCAGAAAACCCGCCTGGATGAAGAAATCTCCGGCCTGGAGCAGTCCCTGGATGAAGCGGAAGCCAAAAACAGAAAAATCGAATCTGAAATCGAGCAGGCTGAAGAAAAATGCCGGGAGCTTGAATCCGAGATCCAATCCGTTTGCAGCAATATAAACGACCATGAATCCGCCTCCCGGGACGACAGGGCGCAACTCGATTCCCTGAAAAAGCAATTCGAAGAGCAGAAGAAAAAACAGACCGAACTTGCCTCCAGGCGGGCCGGGTACCAAAACACATATCACAGCGCCGCTGCGGGCAAAGATCACGTCAAGCGGCGCTTAAAACAGGTGGAATCGGAAAAGACTGAAACCGAAAAAAACATAACCGAGCTCGAAGAAACAGAAGCCGATCAGGAAAAACGCCGGCAAGAGCTCCAGGACACCCGGGACAGGCTGGAAGAGGAAATAAACCGATGTAAAGAGGCGCTTAAAGTTGAAAGCCGGCGCCTTGACGAACAGACAAAAACAGCAAACGAGCTTGCCGGCCAACGCGCCAGGCTCAAGTCCAAGTTAAACGTATTAAATCGGATGCAGTCCAATTTCGAGTGGTACAAGGACGGGGTACGCGCGGTTATGAAAGCTCAAAAACCGACCGCAGGCGGAGAAAAACAAGAATGCTTGGAAATAATCGCAAATATCATCGAGCCTGAAAAAGGATATGAAACCGCGGCAGAGGCGGCCCTGGGCGAAGCCCTGCAGTATATTGTGGTAAACGATGCCGGGGCGGGGAGAAACGCACTTGATTTTTTAAAGAAAAACAATGCAGGCAGGGGCGGATTCATACCTGCGGATATCAAACGACCCGGCCGGCAAGATAGGGGAACCTCCAACGGCATAGCCCCGCTATGCAGCCGCATACAGATAAAAGAAGGATTTGAAAACGTTGTTGAAGCGCTGATCAAGGATGCCGGGGTTGCAGAAGATATGGAAACCGCGCTTGCAGAAATAACCTCTGGCACCTCTTTTCGCGTTATTGCAACAAAAAGCGGTGACCTTGCGACCTCATCCGGCATATTAATAGGCGGCAGCACGGACAAGATGGCCGGCATTCTCGAAAAAAAGCAGGAAATAAAACAGCTTCGCACGGAGTTGGATCAAACCGAGGAAAAACTGCAGGAAACAAAAAAGGAACAGCAAGACCAGGAGGCTCTCGTGCGCGACCATGAAAATCATCTGGCATCTCTTACCGAAAAAAAATACGAAAAAGACGCCGCACTGACAGAGGCTGACAAAGCCGCCTACAAAACCGAGGAAAAACTGAGACAGGCAAGGCAGAGGCTGGAAGTGGTCACCCTGGAACAACAGAGGCTGCAGGGAGAAAAAGACGATATTGCCAGTGAGCTCGAAGAACACCATAATGCGCTCTCAGAGGTTTCAAAAGAAATCGAATCCGTCGAAGGGCGCATAGAGGAATTAAATAAACAAATAGAGACGCTTGACGAAAAAATCAGGAATCTTGAAAATACTCGACACGATTTAAAGCTTAAGCTTACAAAGCATAACGCCGAACTTGAAAACAGTAAACAGACTGTCGACCGGTTAAAGGAATTCGAAAACGAGGGCAGGCGCCGGATCGAACGGATGCATCAGGAAATCGAGCGCAAGCAAAAACAGGCGGAAAATACCCGTCAGCAGACACAGGAAACAGAAAACCAACTGGAAACCGAAAAAAAGAACCTGCAGACTCTTGGAGAACAGCTTAAAACAGAGCGATCCGAGTTTGAGCGGCTGTCAAACCGCAGGCAGAAAACAGACGCAGGCATTTCCCGGGCACAGAGCGAGCTTGACAGGATAAGGGAAAAAATCCATCAGCTCGAACTCGATCTTTCAGGGCTTAACATCAACCAGGAAAATCTTGTAAACCGGTTTTTGGAAAAATACGCGGATTCTTTTGACAAAGTCCGCTCGGAATACCGGGAACAGGTTACGGCAGCGGATTTTTCGATTGAGAAAACGGAAAGCCACCGCAGCTATCTCAGGCAGAAAATCGATCACATGGGCGAGGTCAACCTGGGGGCTATAGAGGCATATGAAAACCAGAAAAACCGCTACGACTTTCTTAAAGGTCACAAAGACGACCTGGAGCAGGCTTTGGAAGATCTGGAGAACGTGATCCAAAAGATCAACAGGATAACAAAAAAACTGTTTAACGAGACCTTTGAAGCAATCAATGAAAAATTCTCCGAGATTTTTCCCAGGCTTTTCAACGGAGGAGCTGCCTGGCTTGAGCTGACCCAGCCGGACAAGCCCCTTGAGACCGGCGTGGAACTGATGATCCATCCGCCGGCAAAGAAGGTAAGCCGCTTGAGTCTGCTCTCGGGCGGAGAAAAAGCATTGTCCGCAATCGCGTTTATCTTTGCCATATTCCTGTTAAACCCGGCGGCATTCTGCCTGCTCGATGAGATAGACGCTCCTTTGGACGATGTCAACGTGGAACGCTTCAATGAACTCCTGAAAATCATCGGCGAGAAAACCCAGATAATAATGATCACCCACAACAAAAAAACCATGGAATTCTCGGACATACTCTTAGGCGTCACCATGGCGCAAAGCGGCGTATCAAGGATAATATCGGTAAATATCGAAGAAGCCATGAAAATCAATCCGGCACTAAATAAAGCCAAAGAGTCTGTCGTGTAAAACAACATTTTTTTGCATTTATTGAGCGCCGCAAAACAATAAGGAACAAGAAATGCCAGAGATCTTAGCCGATCTGATCGAATATCTCCGCAGATGGCTGCAGTCATACCCCTGGGCGGAAGAAATCCTGCTTGCGGCTATTGCGGTTCTGCTTTTCATAGTATTGCTCATCCGAATCCGGCGCAGAAAGAAAAAGGCGGTCAAAGAAGAAGCAGGCTCTCCGCCGCAGCCCCAACCATCCCCGGAGCCGCAGCCGCAGCCTGAAACTGAACCCCGGCCCTCGCCTGAAAAACCCGCCGGTCTGATGGACCGCCTGAAAGCCGGGCTCGGCAAAACCCGCAAATCCATGACCCAGCGGATAGAAATCGCCTTTTCGGAAAAAGGAGGTATTGATACGCAAACCCTCGAGGAAATTGAGGAGGCCCTGGTCACATCAGATGTCGGCATTGAGACCACAACTGCGCTGATCCGCAAGATAGAGGAAAACGCATCCCGGGTCTCAAACATAGAAGGCCTGCGCGCGTTTCTAAAAGAAGAAATCATTAAGGTGTTTGAGGATATAAAAACGCCCGAGCCGCCTGCGGGAAAACCGCATATAGTAATGGTGGTCGGGGTAAACGGGGTGGGCAAAACCACAACCATAGGAAAACTGGCATACAGATACCGCGAGCAAGGCCAAAGCGTAATTGTCGGCGCCTCTGACACGTTCCGGGCTGCTGCGGTGGAACAACTTGCCGTATGGGCCGAACGCGGAGGCGCACAGATAGTGTCTCACCGCGAAAACGCGGATCCCGCAGCAGTAGCCTACGATGCAGTCGAAGCAGCGATTTCCAGAGACATCGACCGGGTAATAATTGATACCGCAGGCAGGCTGCATACAAAGACAAACCTCATGGAACAGTTAAAAAAAATCAAGCGCAGCATTGCCAAGAAGATGCCTGATGCGCCTCACGAGGTGCTCCTGGTTCTCGATGCCACAACCGGGCAAAATGCAGTATCCCAGGCAAAAATGTTTCACGAAGGCATCGGAATAACCGGACTTGTGCTCACCAAGCTCGACGGAACTGCCAAGGGAGGTATAGTAGTTGCCATATGTAACACCATGAAGCTTCCCATTACATACATAGGCGTGGGAGAAACAACAGAAGACCTGCAGCCGTTCGATCCAAAAAGATTCGTCGACGCACTTTTCTGAAGCAGCGGGCTAAAATCCTCTCTTCTTTGTCCGGGCTGCGCTGTGCTGTACAAATGCATTTTACAGTGGGTTCACACGATGATGATACATGATCTTGAGCTTTCACTCCTTTTTAAAACCTTTTCAGATCATGGTTAACGGATACAATTTTTCAAAAAATTTGTAAAAATCACATTTTATGTATTGACAAGCAAAAAAAGCTACCTTAAGTTGTTATAAAATCAGGGCTTTTTAATGAACCTTAAAAACAAAGGGAGGGAAAAGTCATGACAAAAGCAGAACTGGTTGAAAAGATGGCAAAGGATGCCGGAATTTCCAAGGTCGCGGCGACCGCGGCGCTCAACTCCTTTATGGACGGGGTTGTAAAATCGCTTAAGAAAAAAGACGGCAAGGTGACCCTGGTGGGATTCGGCACATTCCAGAAAGTGCGCCGCAAGGCAAGAACCGGCAGAAATCCTCAGACCGGCGCGCCGATCAAGATCAAGGCACGCAACGTGGTCAAGTTCAAGCCGGGCAAGCAGCTGCGCGAAACCATCTAGAAGCAACGTCTTTTTTGACGGCGGATTCGAAAAGGGGCGGTCCCAGACAGGCTGCCCCTTTTTTTTAACTGTATCTTATACTAAAATCCGTGTACTTGCCCGTATATTCTTCTTCCTGCACCTTTACATCGGTTACTGATGCCGATGGGGGCCCTTTTCGGCACCAGTCGAGCATGGCATCCACGTTTTCGGGATCGCCTTCGATATAAGCCTCCACCGTGCCGTCAGGCACGTTTCTTACCCAGCCGCAGACCCCGTAGCGATCGGCGGCCAGCGAGGTTTCCATTCTGAAATTAACACCCTGGACTCTTCCGCTGATAATTGCTCGTACCGCCTTTTTTCCAGCCATATCCGATCACTCCTTTCAAAATTTTTTATACATTATAAATAATCATTGTAATTCCGGCGTTCAAACCTCGATGCCCGCATCTCTTAAGAACTGCAAAAATCCCTCGTCATCCAGGACCGTCACTCCCAGGTTTTGTGCCTTTTCCAGCTTGGATCCCGGTAAATCGCCGGCAACCACGTAATCGGTTTTGCTGCTGACAGAACCCGAGACCTTGCCGCCCGCGGCCTCGATCTTTTCCCTGGCCGTGTTGCGGGTCATGGATGACAGGCTTCCCGTAAGGACAAAAGTTTTGTCTTTAAAAGGCTGTGCTTGTTGTGTTTTTTTCTCGGATATGGTTTGTACGCCCAGATATTGCAGTGCCTGAATGGTTTCCAAGTTTTCCCGGCGTCTGAAAAACTCGACAATGCTTGCCGCAACCACCGGCCCAAGCCCCTCGATTGCTTGGAGCTCTTCGCGTTTTGCCGCCGCCAGCGCGTCAATATCTTCATACTGCGCTGCCAGGAGTTTTGCCACGTATTCGCCCACATGGCGAATACCGAGTGCATAGAGAAACCTCGAAAAATGGACGCGTTTGCTTGCAGAAATTGCATCCACCAGGTTCTGCGCGGATTTGGGGCCCATTCGCTCCAAATTCTGCAGTGCCTTTACATCAAGCTTAAAGATATCCGCAAGGGAGGTGACTATTTTTTTGTCCACGAGCTGGTCGATTAATTTTGTGCCCAGCCCGTCGATGTCAAATCCTCCCTTTGAGGCAAAATGGCGGATATTGCCCTTTAGCTGTGCAGGGCAGTCCCGGTTAATGCACCTGGTTACGGCCTCGTCTTCGATCCGTACGGCATCAGAGCTGCATACCGGGCATTTGGAGGGCATTTCAAAGCGTTTTTCCGAGCCGGTACGTCGAGACTCGATCACTTTGACAATCTCCGGAATCACGTCCCCGGCACGCTGCACAAGAACAGTGTCTCCTATGCGCACGTCCTTTTTGGCAACCTCGTCCTCATTGTGAAGAGAGGCCCGGCTGACCGTAACCCCGCCGATATTTACAGGTTCGAGAAGAGCAACCGGCGTTAACGCTCCTGTTCGCCCCACCTGGACCACGATGTCTTTTATCAGTGTTCTTTCCTGCAGTGCCGCAAACTTTACCGCCACAGCCCATCTCGGGCTCCTGGAGGTGGTCCCGAGCTGTTCGTGATAATCATACCGGTCAACCTTCATGACAATACCGTCAATTTCGTAGGACAAACCCATCCTCCGGCCATCCATCTCCCGGTAATATTCGGCGGTCTGCTGTGCCGTGATCCGGCGACACACAAGAGGATTTACCGGTAAACCCAGTTTTTCAAGGGTATTTAACATTTCTGCGTGGGATGAAAAACTTATGCCTTCTGCCAGTCCGATCCCGTAGACATATATCCGCAAAGGACGGCGGGAAGTAATACTAGAGTCAAGCTGGCGCAACGATCCGGCCGTGGCATTGCGCGGGTTCGCAAAAAGGGGAAAACCGTTTTCCATGCGCCACTGGTTTAATCTTTTAAAATCTGCGGTTTCCATAAATATTTCACCCCGCACCTCGAGCAAGCCGGGAAACGGAATCTCTTCGGGATGATTCAGCCGAAGCGGCACGGATCGCACGGTCTTGATATTCGGGGTGACAAGCTCTCCTGTATACCCGTCGCCCCTGGTGGAAGCGGTTTCAAGCACTCCCCCGCCATAGATCAGTTCCACTGCCACCCCATCCATTTTGGGCTCTACGGTGTAAAGGATCTCTTCGTCGGTCTTTAACCCCCGCTTGACACGCTGATCAAAGGCAAGGATATCCGATTCGTCAAACCCCTTATCCAGGCTCAGCATGGGCACGGAATGCGCTGCGGTCTCGAATTTTTCAAGAGGAGGGGAACCGACCCTGGTGGTGGGGGAATCAGGTGTTGCAAGCTGCGGCCATTGGTTTTCGATCTCTATTAGCTTCTGCATCATCCGGTCGTATTCCGCATCTGAGATCTCGGGATCGTCGAGTACGAAATACCGATAGTTGTGATAGCGGAGCTTTTCTCTTAAGTATTCAGCCCGCTCCCGGGTTTTTCCGTCCGGTTCACGGCTCATGGCGCACTCTTTACTCCAGGGGGTTAACTTGCCCGGCCAGCTCGTCTTTTACCTCGTCTATAATTTCATAGAGCCACAAAATATCCTCCATGGAAAGGCGGCCCGCCTTTGCCGGCGCCCTGTCGGTGCCGTCTTTTTTCTTTAAAATCCGGGGACCTATCTGGACCTTGGGCTCACCCTCTGCATACTGGTTAATGGAGACCATAAGCCCGGTCTCCTCGTTTTTCCATTGACTGACGACCTTGTCTTTTTCCGGATCGAATCCTGCCATTGCTGCCTCCATGTATCAGTACAAATTTGGGTCGGTTATGTGGAAATCCTGGAAAAATCGGCAAGCCTGGCGAACAGATCCGAAATCTGCTTTAAAAGGGCAAGCCGGTTTTTCCTGATCACCGGGTCTTCGCTCATGACCAGCACTGTATCGAAAAATGCGTCCACTTCCGGCTTAAGGGCTGCGATTTCGGAAAAAGCATCGTCAATACCGCCTTCGGCCAGGTCTGCTGCAACCCTTTCACGCGCCTGCAGAAAAGAATTGTAAAGCGCTTTTTCCGCAGGTTCGGAAAACCGGTACGCATTCACCGTGGTGTCCTTTACATCCTCCGGATCAGCCTTCCTTATAATATTGACCACCCGCTTGAAGGCCACGGCCAGGGATTCAAAATCAGGAGCTGATTTTAAGCTGTGCAGGGCGCGGGCGCGGCGCCACACGTCGGGAATCCTGTCAGATGATGCGCTAATCGCAGCCAAAGCCAGGTCCTTCGGTATTCCGGAATCTTCGAGCAGGTATTCCATACGGTTTTCCAGAAACCGGAGGACATCCTGCGCCTTTTTATCAAGCTCTTCGCCCTTGAGGCTAAACATTTCCAGACAGGCGCTAATGATTTCCGACAGTGAAAACTCAAGCCCCTTGCCAAGTGCGGTCAATATAATACCTATGCCCTGTCTGCGCAAAGCATAAGGATCGGAAGCTCCTGTAGGCACCAGGCCGGCGCAATAGCATCCGCAAATGGTGTCGATCTTGTCTGCAATACTTAACACCGCGCCGATGGTGGTCTCGGGCAGCGGGCCGCCGGAATAGGCAGGCCTGTAATGGGCTTCTATTGCTTCGGCCACCTCGCCGGGTTCTCCTTTAACCTTTGCATATACGCGTCCCATCACTCCCTGGAGCTTAGGAAACTCGTTTACCACATGACTTACAAGATCAGTCTTGCACAGCAGGGCCGCTCGGTCAATATGGGTCCGCTGACGGCTTTCTATTCCGAGCATGCCGCTCAACCTTTGTCCAAGCTGCCTGATGCGAGCGGTTTTGTCGTAAACCGAGCCGAGCTCAGCCTGGAAGACCACCGACTTTAAGGATTCAACGCGCTCATCAAGCCGGACTTTAAGATCCTGGTGATAAAAAAACCGCGCGTCCTCAAGTCTTGCTTTCAGCACCCGTTCATGGCCCTTTGCCACCACTTCCATGTTCCTGGCCCTGGTATTATTTACGGAAACAAAATACGGCATGATCCCGTTTTTGTCGTCTACCACGGCAAAATAGCGCTGGTGCTCCCGCATAGCAGTAACCAGGACCTCCCTGGGCAGTTCCAAAAATTTTTCGTCAAAGTCGCCGAGTACTACTGCCGGATATTCCACCAGGTTGTTGTTTGTTTCCACCAGTTCCGGATCTTCCAGAATGTGGCCTTTTATCTTTTTTACCGCCTGCTGCAGGCTTTCATACATCACGGAACGTCTCTGATCCATGTCCGCCAGAACGTAGGCATCTGCCAGGACATCCAGGTACTGATCAGCAGAGTCAAGGCGGATCCTGCCCGGCTTCATGAAACGATGGCCAAAGGTGCGCCGTCCGCTCCTGATATCTCCGAAGGTAAAAGAAACCGACCTCTCTCCCAACAGCGCAGTAATAGAATGTACAGGTCTTGCAAAGGCCACCCTTAATTCCCCCCACCGCATGGTCTTGGGAAACGGTATGGAGGAAATAAGCTCGGGCAGCACCCTTCTTAGCACCGCCGCGGCGGAACGCCCCTGCTCTGTTTTCTGCACGCATACGTAGCGCCCTTTTTCCGTATCCTTCACCTGGAGCTTGTTAACGGAGACCCCTGATTTTTCGGCAAACTTGCGGGCAGCAACCGTGGTATTGCCCTGTTCGTCAAAAGCAACCCTCTCGGGCGGACCCGTTATCTGTGTTGTCGCAGAGCGCTGCCTGTCAGCCACGTCTTGCACCAAGACTGCAAGCCGCCTGGGAGTCCCGTAAACAAAGGCTTGGCCGCATTCTATGCGAAGCTCGCGCAAACGGGCAATCAGCCTGCTCTTAAACGCCTCCAGGGCGGGGGCGATATAGCCCGACGGAAGCTCTTCCGTTCCTATTTCTATTAACAAAGGATTCATTTTGCTACCTGTGTATTTCCGTGCTTCAACATGGGATATCCCAAGGTTTCCCGTTGTTTAATATAAATTTCCGCGCATTTGCGCGCCAGGTTCCTGATGCGTGCTATATATCCGGTCCGCTCAGTCACGCTTATCGCACCCCTTGCATCGAGCAGGTTGAATATGTGGGAGCATTTAAGGCAGTATTCATATGCCGGCAGAACAAGACTTTCTGCCGCAGTGCGCTTTGATTCGGCTTCAAACTTTGCAAAAAAGTAAAACAGCATATCCACGTCCGCGGATTCGAAATTATAGGTGGACTGCTCTACTTCCTGCTGGTGGTGCAAGTCTCCGTAGGTAAAATCTTTGTTCCACTTAAGGTTATACACGTTGTCCACCCCCTGGAGAAACATGCAGATCCGCTCCACCCCGTAAGTCAGCTCCACCGGCACCGGGTGTACATCAATGCTGCCGGCCATCTGAAAATATGTAAACTGGGTGATTTCCATCCCGTCCAGCCATACCTCCCAGCCAAGGCCGGATGCGCCCAGGGTGGGGGATTCCCAGTCGTCTTCCACAAACCTGATATCATGATCCATTGAATCTACCCCGAGGGCTTTCAAGCTCTGAAGGAACTGATCCTGAACGTCTTTCGGCGAAGGTTTTAAAATCACCTGGAACTGATAATAATGCTGAAGCCGATAGGGATTGTCACCATACCGCCCGTCCGTGGGCCTGCGCGAAGGCTGGGCGTATGCCACCCGCCATGGCTCCGGACCCAAAGAGCGCAGCAGGGTTGATGGATGAAAGGTCCCGGCCCCCACTTCCATGTCATAAGGCTGGGCCAGCACGCATCCCTTACGGGCCCAAAAACGCTGCAACGTGAGTATTACATCCTGAACATACATCTCTGATATTTTCCCGGTCTTCTTAAAATTCTTATAAATACCGAAAGGTTCCCGAAATAAAATTTTGTCAAAACCCACATGCCGAAATGGCCGGCAGGAACTTATGACAAAACCGTAAAAAAAAGTCTGCACTGCCGCTACGGAATCTCCGTTTAAAAGGAAGCCCTTCGGTCGGGGTCAGTTTTTTTGCTCCTGACCGTTTTCGGGATTTGTCAAATGCCGGCAATGGCGTTATAAAATAGGCCATAGTTTTGGGTTACTTCCTGGAAAAATACCGCCGCGGCGGTTTAGATTGCTTTTTACAAAACCATCGGCCTGGAATCAACACTCAAAATTATTCAAACCAAAAAAATTTAAATCTCTGATTTAACCCCTTCATCGTCTACAGCGATTTCGAGCATTAACGCATCGGGCCGCAGCTCTACAATAGTTGCCCAATCCTCAAACAATTCCGAAACAGCCTTTGCTGATCCCAACGCCCACAGACATCCGCCGCCTCCGGCTCCGGAGAACCTGGCGCCGCAATTTTTTGCAAGTGCCGCCTCTATCAGCTCCGCACCCGTTTCATCGACAACCCGGGGAGTTAATTCTCTCCGGATTTCTGTCTCCCGGTTCATAAACCTGGCAGCCGAATCAAAATCTCCATGTGCAAAAGCCTCAACAAACTGTTTTGTGATACCGACAATTTCAGCCCAACGGTTTCGATCCTGTCCGGCAAGAAATCTTCGGATCCAGGTCCCGTTTATATCGCTTGATTCGTGAGTTATGCCGCAATAGGCAACAAGAATGTTATCCTTTAATCCGCAGGCCTTTTCCTGACCGAACATCTGCTGGCGCTCCCATGACTGCCTCCCTGCCTTTACCCGCCAGTGCCATGCATTGACCCCGCCGAATAAGGCTGCCAGCTGATCCTGCATACCGCAGGGCACCCCTGCTATACTCTGCTCGAGTTCATGGGCCAGGACAGATATCGCATAAGGGTCCGGCCCCTCGAACCCTGCTTTTTCAAAAAGCTTTATATATGCAGCCACCAGAGCCACCGCGGCAGACGAAGACCCGCCCAGGGCGCTTCTGGGCGGAGATGCCGACTCAATTTCAATGGAAATTCCGTCAATACCGAAATATGCTGCTACGGCAAACATCAGCCCCAGAGGATGATCAAATGGCATCTCTTCGATCGGGTATTCTGCAGGATCAAACCCTTTTGAATTCACCCGGATCCAACCGGGAGTAAAGGCGTGCAGGGATACCCGGGTGCGCATATTAAGCGCGATATTAAAAGTGCAGGGTCTTAAATATGCCAGGGGATAGAAAAGGCTGCTGATATCGAGCGTTCCGCCCATGTCGATTCTGCATGGCGAGGAAGCTGCGATCCGCTTTTGTTCAAGAATCTGCCTGACCGGTTCTTTCATGTGCCGTGGTTTTCCCCGCATTTGTTCACCGTCTGCGCATCTGTCCAAGAACTCTCAGACTGCGGGGCATCCGTCCAAGGTGATAAGGGACAAACGCCTCCATAGCCGACAAAGCTTCCCTTAACGCAGTAGGGGTAAAACGCAGTCTCTGAAGCGTCTTAAAGTCGTTTTCACGTATCCAGCAAAGCTGTTTGACGGCCCCTTTTGAAATCCGCAGCCGCGTTCGGGACTCGCCTGCCGCACATCCATTGCACACTATTCCGCCCTTTTCAAGATCAAAAATCACGGTACCGGCCGCCATCAGGTCCAGCGCCGTGCCGCATGCACCGCACAAATCGAGCTTCGGGGTATAACCGGCAAGGCTTAAAAAACGCATCTGAAAAATAATGCTGATCTCTTCAGGGCCGGCCAGGTCCAGGTCAAGTGCGTTTAATGCGTCATAAAGAAGCCGGTAAACCCGGGGCTGCGACTTCCATTCTTCCATCCACCCGTTTATAAGCTCCGCCCAGTAAGCGGCATAAAGGGTTTTAAACACGTCCTCTCTTATGCCTGCAAAAGGCGAATGCATGGAGGCTTCCTGGAGTATGGGCATGCCCCCTGCCCGCCCGGACCTGCATACCAGCTCAAGGGCTGTAAAAGGCTCAAGCAGCCCGGAAAAACGCTTTCGGCTTTTTTTGGCATTCTTGGCCAACGCCGAGATTTTCCCCTTTGCCAGGGAAAGAAAGGTTACAATCAGATCATAATCGCCGTAATCGATTCGACGCAAAAGGATTGCCGGCGTGGAAAACCCGGACATGTGCTATATTCCAAGAAGAAACGTGGCAAGCTGGAAATAAAAGAAAACACTGACGATATCGATGGCCGAGGTGACAAACGGACCCGTGGCCACCGCGGGATCCACGTTGACCCGCGCAAAGAGCATGGGCAAAAGCGAGCCGATGAGCGCGGCAACCGACATGGACGATAAAACCCCCATGGAAACCGCCAGGCTGAATCCGTAAACACTGTATTGGTACTGGGCCAGAATGGCCAGCAACAATCCGTAAAACACCCCCAGGATAACGCCCACGGCCAGTTCCTTGGCAATCACCCGCCACAGGTCGCCGATAAGGATCCTGCCTGTAGCAAGCCCCCGCACGACAATCGTTGAGGACTGGATCCCCACATTGCCGCCCATTCCCATAATAACCGGAATAAATGCCGCAAGATACGAAATCTCCTGCAGGCTGGCCTCAAAATGCCCGATAACAAAAATTGCAATCACACCGCCCACGCAACTGGCAAACAACCATGGCAGCCGGATGCGGGTGCTGCGGAAAACTGACTTGGTCTCCACGAATTCCTCGCCGACACCGGCCATCTTCAAAATATCCTCAGTGGCCTCTTCCCGGAAGATGTCTATGACGTCATCCACTGTCACCAGACCCACCATGTGGTGTTCGGCATCAACCACAGGTACTGCCAGAAAATTGTAGCGGGCCACGATCTTGGCCACCTCCTCCTGGTCCATGTCCGTGGTAACCGAGATTACATCCGTGGACATAAAGTTTTTAAGCGGTGTTTCGGGCCGGACCAGCACCAGCTGCCTTAATGAACATACGCCCACCAGCCGCTCTTCTTCATCCACTACATAGATGTAGAAGGGCATTTCAATATCTTTGTACTCCTTGGACTGCAGCGTTGAGATAACCTCCCCGGCGGTCATGTCCTGTGGAAGGGCAATAAAATCGGGTATCATGATACCGCCTGCCGTATCATCCGGATATTTAAGGAGGGTTTCTACGTCCTCGCCGCCTTTGGTCCGGATTTTCTCCAGCACTTCGTCGGCCTGATCCTGCGGCAGAAGCTTTATAAAGGATGCGGCATCATCGGAAGGCATTTCCTGCAGGATTTCAACAAGCTCCCCGGTACTTAACCCTTCGATAATCGAAAGGACAATATCTTCGTCCAATTCGCTTAAAATTACGCCCTCCTGCTCGCGGTCGCCTATCAGGCGAAAAAGCTGCCGCCGGTGGGAAGTCGACAAGGAGGGAAACACGGTGGACAGGTCTGCCGCATGGATCCGGCTGATAATCTTTTTTAGCCGGACATGTGACTCCCGGCGCAGCAGCCGCTTGATGGTCTCAATAAGTATGTAGTGTCGCTGGTTTGCCATTATCTGCTTTCAGCTTTTTCCGAGAGGACAATTGTTGCGGTTTTTCCCTTCTCGGCGGCAATTTCCACTTTTTTGCCGTTCAATTTAAGCCGGACCGCAGAAGGATTGCTTATTGAAATACGGAAACTCAGCTGTGCAGCCAATTCCAAATGATCTTTCGGATCCAGCCTGTATTTTGTATAGTTACCGCCGTCTACGGCAATATCCAGAGTTGTCTCGGAGACCGCATCAACGGAAAGCACCTGCATTTCGGACTCCGGCTTCCATTCTCCGGCTTCTTGATCGGAAAACATTGAATGAGAAGTTTCCTTCGGAGAAATATGCTGCTGTGCAGTCTTTTCATCCGGTTTACCCCCTCTTTCCGCTTTACCGGCATGATCCGCACTGCCTTCCAGGATGCTCGTTCCATACAAAGAAGCCGCTATGACAACACCCAATACTGCCAGGGCCAGCAACATCCTGAAATAATTTTTACTGCCCGACCGAAGCGATTCTCCTTCCAGCCGCACGGCCTTGTCCCAGGCCGCGCGTTCGAGCCTATAGCGCTCGACAATATCTTCGGGATCCACCCCCACGGCTTCGGCATAAGCTCGCAGAATTCCCTTTGCATAAATTTCAGCAGGCATCCGGTCAAAATCTTCAGCCTCGATCCATGTCAACTGGCGGGGAGTGACACAGATCTTTTCCGCCAACTGCTCAAGGGAGATTTCCCGGCCTTTACGTATAGCTTTTAAATAGCGGCCGAACGACAAGGTAGACGCCCGCCCTGTTACCGGATTTTTCGAATATACGCTCTTTGCCGCAGCGATGCAATCCAATCGCTGTATTTTTCATTTACCTGCTGTTCATAGAGCGTGCTGTGAATCTCATCAGACACTTCGTCCAGGGGCTTTGGTTCCGTGGTTACTATATCTTCCACATAAAAAAACTGAAGCCCCGGATTAGTCTCAACGATATCTGAAAATTCACCCTCTTCCAGGTTTTTAATAACCGGCCTTAGATCGCGGGACAGGTCCTCGAGAGCAAACTTTCCGAGTGCGCCGCCGTCCGAGGCATTGGGCGCTTCTGAATAATCGCGTGCCATCTGTTCAAAGGAGGCACCGGACTTTAACTTCTCCGCAACTTTTTGCATCTGTTCCCTTAATTTCGTCTTTGAATCCGTTCCTACGGCTTCGGGAGACCGCATTAAAATATTGCGCAGTTCATATTTGACCTTACCGCCGTACTTTTCCGGATGCTCCTCGTAATAGCGGCGAATTTCATCATTTGTGATCACAATATTGGACTTGATCTCCCGGTTTACCAAACGGCTGCGCAATATCTGCCGTTTGATCTCGCCGCGGTACTCCTCCATGGTCATCCCCCGCATCTGCAGGGCCTGGCGCAGCTCTTTGTCAGTATACTGGTTTTTTTGCTTTATACGCTCGATAGCGGAATCAACTTGACCTTGCCCCACGCTTATGCCCGCATCCTCGATCTGCTGTTCTGCAAGCTTATCATTTATCATCTCGTCCAATATCCGCTCTCTGGCGTCGTATAGCTGCTTTTCGAATTCTTCTCCGGAAAGTCCTCTGGATTGAAGCCGTTCTTTGACCGGTTCAAGCTCCCGATTCAATTCCCGCAGCCGGATAACGTCATCATTTACCACTCCAACAACCCTGTCAACAACCTGGCCGGCATGGGCCGAAACCGAAAAAGGAGCGGCAATCACCAAAAGGCCCAAAAGACAAGCAGCGCCAGCAGAAATAAGAAAGCCTTTTACCTTGCAGAAGCCGAGCATAAATACACACCTCTTACTTATTAGATATTTAAAATTTTTAATTATTAACATAAGTTGCGATTTCCATCAAGATCTTTTTCGCCTGATTCATAAGGCCGTTGATACCGCCGGTCTTTACAAGGCGGATATAGAGCGTATGGTCCGGCGTAAACCTGTAATGATCCGGGTCCGAGGCGATAAGCTCAAGTATCCCGTGGGGATTTTTTTGGTGCGTCTCTGAAAAAGCAACAGCCATGACCTCCTGTGTCAAATCCAGCCGTTTCACCCCCGCCTTGACAGACAAAATCCTCAGCATGATCTTTAGCAGCAGGTTTATAGCTTCTTCCGGCGGCTGCCCGTAGCGGGCTGCAAGCTCGGCCCGGAAATCTGATACCTCCTTTAGCTCCCGCATCCTGGCCAGCCGCCGGTAGGCCGCCATCCTCTGATCAATGTCCGGGATATAGGATTCGGGTATAAAAACCGAGACCGGGATGCTGATCTCGGGCTCCAACGGCTCGACCACCTGTTCGCCCTTTAAACGGCTGACAGCCTCTTCCATTAATTTTAAAAACATATCGTAGCCTACGGCCGTGATGTGACCTGATTGCGAAGCCCCGAGTGCGGCGCCTCCGCCCCGTATCTTTAAATCGTTTAGCGCGATCTGAAATCCCGCGCCAAGATCGCTGTTCTCCATTACGACCTTGAGGCGCTTTTGTGCATCCCGGGACATGGCGGCCTCCCGGGGCACGATGAGATAGGCATAAGCCTGGGTATCGGCCCTTCCAACGCGCCCGCGCAGTTGATAGAGCTGGGCCAGGCCCATACGGTCGGCGCGGTTTATGATCATTGTATTGGCATTGGGAATGTCGAGTCCGGATTCCACAATGGTGGTTGATACCAGCATATCGATTTCCCTGTTTATAAACTGATGCATGACCTTTTCCAGTTCCTGTTCCTCAAGCCTGCCGTGGGCCACACCAAGGCGCACCTCGGGTATCATTTCCTTTATATGCCTGGAAATGTTCCATATGCTATTGATATTATTGTGAACAAAAAAAATCTGTCCGCCCCGCTCTATTTCGCCCCTGACAGCCTCCGAGATAACCGCCGGGTCGAATTCGCTTATATACGATATAATCGGCTGGCGCAGCTCCGGCGGAGTGGTGATCACGCTGATATCGCGCACGCCGAGCATCGACAAATGAAGGGTCCTGGGAATCGGGGTGGCTGTCATGGACAGCACGTCCACCGTGCTTCTCATCTTTTTTAATTTCTCCTTGTGCCTGACCCCGAACCTTTGTTCCTCGTCAATTACAATTAGCCCCAGATCCTTGAATTCAATATCTTTTTGAAGCAGGCGGTGAGTGCCTATAACAATGTCCACCCCGCCGCTTCGCACTTGTTCAACGATTTCCTTCTGCTTTTTCCTGGTTCGAAACCTGCTTAAACTCTCAATATATACAGGATAACGATCAAACCGTTCTGTAAAAGTTCTGAAATGCTGTTCTGCCAAAAGCGTGGTCGGCACCAGTACTGCAACCTGCTTGCCGTCGTTTACCGCCTTGAAAGCAGCCCGGAGGGCAACCTCTGTTTTGCCGTAGCCCACGTCTCCGCAGATCAGCCGGTCCATGGGCGTGGATGATTCCATGTCAGCAGCCACATCGGAAATGGCCTTTTGCTGGTCCGGGGTTTCCTCGTAGGGGAACCCGGCCTCAAAGTCCTTGTAATAACTGTCAGCAACATTGTAAGCATGCCCTCTTTTGACCTTGCGCTCCGCATACAGATCAAGCAGTTCGCCCGCGATCTTTTCAACCGATTTTCTGGCCTTTGCTTTCACCTTTCCCCAGGAGACCCCTCCCAACCGGTCAATGACCGGTGCCGAGCCCTCGATCCCCATGTATTTCTGCACCACGTCCATGCGGTCGACCGGCAGAAACAGCTTATCTCCCCCGCGGTATTCGAGCACCAGAAAATCGCTTGTTATGCCTTCCACTGTCATTTTTTCCAGACCCAGATACCGCCCGATGCCGTGGTCCACGTGAACAACAAGATCCCCTGCATTCAGATCCGCAAAGTCAAGCAATGCAGTCTGGACTGCCTGCCGGTTTTGCCTGGGGCTACGGCTTTTCTGACGAACCTTGGTGCCGAAGATCTCTCTGTCGGTAATTACCGCCAGACGCTGGCCGGGCCAGACAAAACCGCCTGACAGCCGTCCGATGCAGATTGCACAAGACCTGGAAAAACCCTTTATTCCGGAAAATGAATCCAGTATATCAGGTCTTATGCCGTAGCCGTCTGTCAGGTCCAGCAGCCTTTCGGCCTGGGCCTTGCTCCGGCAGACCATTAGCGTGGCGCAGCCGCCTGAACGGTTGTTCTCCAACCAGTCCGCAAGCGGCTTTAAAACCTGATCCCTTCTATGCCGGCCTATAAGAGTGTTTTCAATATCTGAATTATCCTGCACCCCGAGGTCTAAAACTTTTTCATCTGATGATTTCCCGCCTTTAACAGAATTGACCCCGACTAAATGCAAACTCAGGCACTGTCTGGATTCGACCATTGATTTTGCGGTCTGCCAGTCCTGGTAGATCTGCTCCGGAGGGACGCACATCCGGTTATCACTGCATGCGGAAACATAATTGCGGGTTGCCAAATCCTCTTTTTTACGTGCGGCATGTTCAATCTCCGGCGCATCGAATTCCACCATCAGGGCCTGATCGGGCAGATAGTCAAACACCGTGTCGGGCTCGGGATAAATAAACGGCAGCAGGCCCTCAATACCGGCAAACACGCCTTCGCTCCGCAGGCGCTGTACAAAGTCATCCTCTGCAGAGCGGTCCAGGCCGGATTTGATCCTCTGATCCCTGGCGCGCTCAAGGACCGTATCTACCTGGTGTTTGTATAATATGGCCTCCCTTGCGGGCAGCACCACCGCCTCCTGGGCAGAGGCAGTCTTGCGCTGGGTGGACGCGGAGAAAAACCTCAGCGAATCCACTGTGTCGCCAAAAAACTCGATGCGCATAGGATTTTCATACATCGGGGAAAATATATCCAGAATACCGCCCCGGATGCTGTATTCCCCGGGTTCTTCCACCATGGCGGTATGCGCGTATCCGCCTGCATTTAGTTTTTCCACCAACCTGTCGCGGTCGGTTTCCTCGTTGACCATAACCAGCTCCGCATAATCGCACAACTCGCGGCGCGGAATGATCCTCTGAAGAAGGGTCTCAACAGGTGCCACCACTATTGCAGGCATATTGCCGCCCACTGCCAGCTGGTAGAGTATTCGGATGCGCCTGGCCGCGGTCTCATTGTGATATGCAATACGCTTAAACGGCAGGATATTGTAGGGTGAAAACAGATACACGGGCGGCGCCTCATCTGTACCCGAGAAAAAAGCAATATCCTGTATAAGTTTTTCTCCCTGGGTGGTCCCGGATACGACCACGAACAGCGGCCGCCCAAGCCGGCGGCTTAAACGCGACAGCATATAGGCACGCTCGGCTCCCGCTGCTCCGGTACAGTACACCCGGCGCATCCCCTGCTCCAGACTCTTGTATACAGCCTCGATCGGGGTAATCTCTTCTACTTGCTCAGCACTTGAAAAGAATTTATACTTCTTCATAATTAAACCGAATTTTCAGGATTACGGTTTCCGCGCTCTTAATACTCCGGGTTTGCCCAAAAACGGCTTGACCGCGGAAACATTTACATGATAACTATTCACTTCGTTTCGCCGACGTAGCTCAGCAGGCAGAGCAGCGCACTCGTAATGCGCAGGTCAGCGGTTCGATTCCGCTCGTCGGCTCCAAGCTTATTTAAGGGATTACGGCAACCTCCGCCGAGTCCCTTTTTATTTTCTTCGGTTGAAAATTCTACCAAATTAAACCAAATCAGACATCTTTTAACAAAACGTGGGGGGAAATTTTTCTGCAATATAGGCTTTATTAAGATTAAAATCAAGCCGAAGGAAAAGCATGTGGCTCGAGAAACTTGCTAACCTTTGAGTAAATCTCCGCGACACGGCGTGATTGCTTGGGAATGGGCAGTTTTAAGTCGTTTAATGCCCTAAGATCTACCATATTTGCAAGATACCCGTGGGAAAAGATAGATATACAATATACAACCGGAAAAGTTTAAAGAATAGCAGAGATATTAAAATCATCTCAAAAGTCACTATAACATCTTGACATATTATTTATATCGATTTATTTATAATAAAAACATTATCATTTCATACTTGAAAAGTTTTTTACAATCCTTTATGAACGGATAGACTTTTCAGAAACTCCCGGGTTTGGATGCAACAAGTGGATTTTTTATTATGAAAGCCCCGGATGCAGGTGAAATAAAAAATGAAATTGAAGAGATTTCAAGCAGGATAGACACTATCCTGAAAACAGTAAAAAAATATTATCCGATCACGGAAACCGAAGCTGCCGGGAAAACAAGCCCTGCAGACAAAACGCAACAGGACGAATCAACTTGCCACTTTAAACAAAAGCCGGATCAGGAGGCGTAATGGCACTGACAAAAAATAATATTATCGAACGGGTCAATGAACTGGGTTTTACCAAGAAAAAATCAGTGGAAATCGTAGAATCACTTCTGGAAATCATTAAACGCAGTCTGGAAAACAACGAAGACGTTCTTGTATCCGGCTTCGGCAAGTTCTGCATCAAAAAGAAAAACACCAGGCGCGGCCGGAACCCCGCCACCGGCGAAGATCTCCTGCTAAACGCCCGCAATGTCGTAACATTTAAATGCTCGGGCAAACTGCGGGAAAGAATCAACAAGGGCAAATAACTCCCCGCTATTCAAGTTCATATTCCTTTATCTTGCTTAAAAGCGAAGGATGGCTTATCTCCAGCAGGCGGGCGGCTTTCGTACGGTTCCCTCCGGTAGTTGCCAGGGCCTTGCGGATCAGGATTTTTTCCAGGACCTGCTTGCCCGATTTAAGAGAATAACCCGAAATAATATCATCCATCTTGTTCTGACGGGATTCTCCGGCCCGGCCAAGAGAGGAAAACAGCTCCGAATCCAGTTCCTGTTCTTCTGCAAGAATAACCGCTCGCTCGACAAGGTTCTCCAGTTCACGCACGTTGCCGGGCCATGTATATTCCATTAACATGGACATTGCATCCGGAGAAATTCCGGTAATGTTCTTTTTAAACCTGGTGCTGTAGCGATCAATAAAAAACCTGCAAAGCAGCGGTATATCCTCGGTTCTTTCCGCAAGGGAGGGCAGATGAATGGGCATTACGTTTAAGCGGTAAAACAGATCCTCCCGGAAATTGCCTTTCCCGACCTCATCTGCAAGATCCTTTGAAGTGGCGGCGATAATTCTTACATCTATTTTCTTTGAATCGGCGGTGCCCACGGGACGGATCTCATTGTCCTGCAGAACTCTTAAGAGTTTTACCTGCAGGGCCATCGGCAGATCGCCTATTTCGTCAAGGAATATGGTACCGCCTGCCGCGGCTTCGAAAAGTCCGCCGTAATCCCGGTGCGCTCCGGTAAACGCCCCCTTTTTATGACCGAAGAGCTCGCTTTCGAGCAGATTTTCCGGAATCCCGCCGCAGTTGACCGGGATTACAGGCTCTTTTGCGCGCATGCTTTCAGAGTGAATGCCCCTGGCGATCAACTCTTTTCCGGTTCCGCTCTCGCCCGTGATCAGGACTGTGGTATTGTAGCAGGCTACCTTGCGGGCCAGCGTAAAAACCTCCTGCATGCTTTTGCTCTCTGCAATCATGCTACCGAAGCGATTCGACTGCTCGACATTCTCAAGGCGGTCTTTTAGCTCTCTGTTCTCGTTTTTAAGGCTTTCGCGCTCCTCTGCCTTTTTTAAGGCCAGTAAAACTTCGTCAGGCTTGAAGGGCTTGGATATATAGTCATACGCACCCTTTTTCATAGCCTCAACAGCCGTGTCAATAGTGCCGTAGGCAGACATCATGATTACACTGGTGGTCTCAAGATAGCCGGCGGCAGACTCCAGAAACGCCATGCCGTCCATATTCGGCATCTTAATATCACAGAATATATAATGATAATGATAATGGTTTTGTTTCAGTTTTTCCAGGGCGGCGGAGCCGTCTTCTGCCGTATCCGTCCTATAACCTGCATCCGTGAGCAGAAGGCTTAGCATATGGCGCATATTGGCTTCGTCGTCTACGATCAAAATCTGTTTGTGGCTGCCTGGCTTTTTTTTCATGAAGTGATTCCGCCCCGATTATTTTTTCCATGACGGCCCTTATCATTATGGCTTTCTTCTGCAACGGGCAAGCGGATTATAATTTCGGTTCCTCCGGCTTCAGGGAGTCTGACATCAATGTCTCCACCCATTTGCTCGATAATCATGTAGCTTACAGATAACCCCAGACCGGTGCCTTTTCCGGTTTCCTTGGTGGTAAAAAAAGGATCAAAAATCTTGTCCATGTGCTGCTCATCTATGCCTGCACCGTTGTCAACAACTTTTAATTCAAGCCGTTTGCCTCCCTCCTCGCTCTGATTATCCATAGTGCGGGTAACAAGGCGGATAAGGCCATTGTCTGCATTGTGAGACTGCTTAATGGAATCCGCAGAATTAATCATAAGGTTGACCATAACCTGGTGGAGATGATCCGAGTCCCCGTAAATTCGATCATCTTCGGCCTCCAGCGTATAACCGATCCGGACGCCGGAAAACAGTGGCTGCTGGGAGAGCATCTCTCCGGCGTATTTTACCAGTTCGTGAACCGAAAGAACTGAAAAATCCGCAGACCGGCTTCTGGAAAAATCAAGAAGCTGCTGTATTATGGTATTGACCCGCTGAATCTCCGCCTCTGCCCGCTCGATATAGTCCATGGCAACCTGATCATCCGGAGAGATGGAACGCGATTTCAACAACCCCAGGTAGCCCAGTACTATACCTATGGGATTGCCGATTTCATGGGCCAGCCCTGCAGAAAGCCGCCCCGTAGAAGCCAGTTTTTCCGCACGCACGATTTCCTTTTGCGCGGCCTTAAGCTGCCGGTTGGACTGTTCAAGGGATTCCAGAGACGACCGCAGCTGATCCCGGTCCGCCTCTATGCGGCGAACCATCTGGTTTAAGGCTCCCGAAAGCCTGCTAAACTCGTCATCCCGCCTTTCGGGAAACATATCAAAGCCTTCATTGGCCCGGTACTCATCGGTAATTCCGATCAACCGGTTTATCGGCCGGGTGAGCTTTCTGGACATCCGCCAGCCGCCGAATGACAGCAGAAGAAGCAGGTTTATCAAAAGATAGAATACGGCCATATGCTGGACATCCCGCATTGACCTGTAAACGGGCGCCAGTGGTACAACTGCGGTGACAGCGCTACGCTTGCCGGACAACGGTTCTGATATTACGGCATAACGGTTGCGGGGCCAAAAAACCCCCCAGCTCGTCCCGACAAGCTGCAGGCGTGAATCGCGGCCGACAAGCACGCGGTCGTGAAATCTGTAAACCTCGTTAGCATGGGATTCCGGAAACTTACCGAAAAGTTCAGGCTCTCGGCCGTCAATGCTTATCAACGCGGCCGATATTGAACCGTGTTTTGCAACCAGGGCGAATTCCCGGGAATTTTGCTCGGCTGCATCCCCGACAACGTCAATAGCCTTGATTTTCTTTCTTGCAGCATCAATCCGGTCCTCAACCATCCGCTGCTCGGTGATCTGCAACAGCACCAGGTCTGTCAATGCAATGGCAAAAAACAGAAGAAATGCAAGATTAATAAAGATACCGGTCCTGAGGCTTTTAAAGCGCATTCACAAACCTTCGGCAATTGCAAGTATGCAAATATAAATTCGATATTCGTGCTTCGGATTTATCCCGGATGATTGCATAAAAAAGCCCCGCTGTCCAGTATTTGGGCAGCGGGGCTTTTTATATGAAAAGATTCCGGCGGCGTCCTACTCTCCCACGCAGCTACCCGCGCAGTACCATCGGCGCTAAGGGGCTTAACTTCCGTGTTCGGGATGGAAA
>JAIPDT010000023.1 GCA_021737545.1 Desulfobacteraceae bacterium | reverse complement strand
AACCGGTCCAATGCGCTGTCAAACCGGGTGGTGATAAGAGGACGGCGGTCCATATGCTCGGGCAGCGCGGCATCCGGCAGGCTTAATTTCAGCCGATTGTCTTCCGTGCTGGTAATATCATATTCAACAGGCCGAGAAGTACCGATAGTTATTATGGACTTGCCCGAATCTTTTGTTTCAAAACCGATATCTTCTATTACTGCAAGACCCTTGTACTTTTCGGGTTTCTTTTCACCGGAAGCTGTGTTTTGTTCCGGGGTTTCCTGTGCCGGCGCACTGCGAACCTTTATTTGTTCGGTTCTTTTTTCAGAGGCTCCGGTCGGCCCGTTGGTCACAACTCCGGTTGTGTCGGGATTTTTCGCCGCCGTTTTTGCTTTACCGCTAAAATTGATCGTAAATACCGGTCCGTCCTTGTCCACCTTGTAGGGTAAATCCCTTGCCAGCCCGACTTCCATGCGAACGTTTTTTTGATCCGCAGAACTTGAAAAGTCAATGGAATCAATAACCCCCTTGCCGGGCGCATAAGTGGTGTTAATATCTCCCAGTCTGGTCTGGGGAAAATAAAATATCACTCCCAGAGGCTCGCGCTGCTTTACAGATGTATAATTTAACTTCCCGGAAGCTTGAATCTCGATCCTGCCGGTGTCATCTTTGCTTAATGCTTCAACCCCGGTTATCGTTTTGACGGCCTGGTTTGCTGCTTCCGGCTGCTGCGGCGAGCGCGTAGCGCAGCCGGAAATCATCACAAAAATCCCGACAACCACGAAAAACAGCCGGATGCCTGTTTTTTTTGCGCTATGACTGTACATATTTTCTTCTCCGGGTTAATTCTGAAGTTTCTTTTCGATTTCGCGGACAGCGATTTTACCGTAAACGTCTTTATATTTCTCTTCTATGATGATCCGGTCATTCAGGATGTCGACTACCTGGCCCCCTTTTTCCCCTATATAGGCACCCTGCTTTACGACATAGCCCTTGCCGGTCTGATCCTCGACCATGGCGATGGATTTGTTTTCTCCGGGGATCCGGAGAATAGCCGTAAGCTTGAGCTGACTCAGGGCGATCTTTTCAAGCGGAGTCTGGGGTTTGCGGCGTTCAAGCTTTTTTTCGCCTTCTTCCTGGCCGTTTTCGGATTCCTCCTTGTGAATAAACGGCTCGAAAGGATCCATCCGCCCTTTGCGGGTATAGTACCTTTCTTCATCCCCGAGCAGAGCCTCCTGTTCGGTCAGCATCAATTCGCCCAGCTCCTTTTCCGCAGGAGCTGCCTCCTCTACGAGGGCCTGTTGATCTAAACCTCCGTCTTGCCCATTTTTCTTGGAAACTTCGGCTTCTTTTCCGGCCGATCCGCCTTCGGCCCGTGCCTTCGAGGCTCCTTTATCCTGCTGTTTCTGCTCTGGTCGGGCCTGCTTGTCGGCATCCTGCTGCTGGTCAATTTTGACCTCTTTGCTTACATGGATGTCTTGCTCCTGCTTTTCGGGAGCCTTGCCGAGACCCAGACACCATGGAAGCAGGAAAAACAATGTTAAGGCTATAAAAAAAGTCCGATTACCCATATTCTTTATCTTTTCTTTTTTTACTTTTTGTTATCAGGCTGCTCGATAAATTTATATGTAACCGCCGTGCAAGCGATCCCCAACCCCCCTGGAGAATTGTCCGACCGGGCAATTGAAAAATCCTTCACATTGACTATCCGGGAAAGCCTGGCCAGCCTGTCGAAAAACACGCCAAGATCGTGATAGCCGCCGGTGAGTTCCATCTTTACCGGGATTTCACTGTAAAAGTCTTTTTGTGATTCGCTCTGCGGCTCAAACAACAGGAACTTCAATCCTGATGCCTTTCCCGCCTGGGAAATCCCTGTAAGAAGAGAAGGGATTTCCTCCTTGTCCGGCAGAGCCCTGGCCACAAGCTCAAACTGTTCTCTGGCGTCGTCATACCTTTTCTTAACGGCATCATAGGCATTGGCCTTGGCTTTTGTCCGCTCCAGCTTCTGCTGGGAGGTTTCTATTTCGTCGCGGAGTTCGGCCATTCTGTCCAGCTTGGGCAGATACAGAAAATATCCGAAAATCGCAATGACAACCACCGCGGCACCTACACTGATCAGAATCCGCTGAAGCTTCGTCAGTTGCCCAATCTTCTGAAAAAAAGCATCAGTGCTTTGCAAAGACATGTTGGTATTCTTCATTATTTCTTTGCCTTCCCTGCACTCGTCGCATCGGCCAGTTTGCAGTTGATTCCAAAGCTTTTCATTTCAACATCATATTCCGTGGTCTGCCTGGCTCTGCTTAAATCTACGTCGCTTATTTTGCCGGAGCGCTCCAGGCGTTTCATAAACACGGCAATAGTTTCATTATCCATGGCAATACCTTCGAGCAACAACCCGTTGCCGCTGTAGTTTAATTTTTTCAGCTGCATTCTTGAGGGAACCACCAGCTCGGTAATTTCGGCAAGCAACAGGGTGGGTTTTTCCCTGTGGGCCTTAAGGTCGTTTACGATATCAATTTTCTTGTTTAACTCTGCGAGTTTTTTCTTTAATTCTTCTACCTGCTCGGCTTTTTCCTCGTATCTGGCGATATCTTTTTTAAGGCCTGCCAGCCGGTCTTCCAGGTTATCCACTTGGGCGCCCAGATACCTGTTGCCCCCGTAGAGAATCACAATCAGCAAAATCATGGAAAGAATGAAAACCGACACCTGGCGCCGGATATTTTCTTTTGTCCGTGCCGCGCGAAACGGAAGTAAGTTTATGCGTATCATTTGTCATCCACCCTTCTGATGGCAAGCCCCATGCATATGGCCACCTGCGGTGCAATTTGCTGCAGGTAGGCCGGATCCAGGTGGCTGTTTTTTACCTCAAAGACCTCAAACGGATTTATACTACGAACCTCCGCAGCTGTCTGTACCGCCAGCAGATCACGGAACTGTTTGATATTGGCCCCGCCGCCGCTTAACATGATATGCTTTATCTGGTCTTCCGGATTGGTTGAATAAAAGAAGTCCAGCGCACGCCGGATTTCATTGCACCAGTCAGAAACAACCGAGGAAACAGCCTCCTCGAGATCCCCGGTCGTTATCTTATCCGGATTTTCGGCAAGCTTTAGGTCTTCGGCCTCGGCCATGGAGCAGTTAGCCATGGATACAATCTTATGGTTTATCTGGTTGCACCCCAGGGAAACATCCCGCATAAACACGGAGACATTATCCTTTAAAATATTCAGCGAAGTCTTTCCCGCCCCGATATCAATAAGAGCAATATTTTCTCCGCCTGAAGTATAATTTAATTCATATATGTTCTGCAGGGCAAAAGCGTCAATATCGATGATGCACAGATTAAGACCGGCCATATCAATGATGTTAACGTAATCGTTTACCATTTCCTTCTTGGCGGCCACCAGCAGCACATTCATCTGATTCGGGTTCTGCTCGTTTTCTCCGAGCACCTGAAAATCCAGATTCACATCATTGATGTCAAAAGGAATATACTGTTCGGCCTCGAAATGCAGGGAATCGTAAAGCTGGTCCTCCGGCATCTGTTGAACCGTTATGTTTTTTACAATCACCGAGTACCCGCCAATGGATATGGCAACATTGTGCTGACGAATGTTGTAAAGGTGAAACAGTTCACGGATAGCCTCCGCCACCGCAGGCCCGTCCTTTATAACACCCTCCTCGATAAGGCCCGGCGCGATATCGATTGAACCGAACTTTCTGACGGCCCAGCCGCTTTTTGTCTCCACGGCTTCGGCCACTTTAATGGTCCGGGAACCGATATCCAGACCAACTAGTTGATTTTTTTTGCCGAAAATCATGAGCTTTCCGTTTTTATGCTTTAGGTATGGTCGATTTGATCGAAAGGCAAGATGTCTGACTGATCGAATAACCGGCAAATAGACTTCTAGTCAAACCTTTCACCCATCGTTATCCGCAAGTTGCTCGTTAATAAAGGTGTTTTTTCTCAATTGACTTCTATCATAGGTTAAATTATTGTTATGTCAAGCAAAATTATTAAATTTTCACCAGGTTAACCATATATGGTAAGATCTTGGCAGTACTACACTATATCATGTGTGCCGGCCGGTACAACACAGTGACCGCATTTACGCGGATCTATTCTAACCCTTTCCATGAACTCACAAGAAAGTCAAGGATTAAGATCCCGGCTTGCCACTTGAAAAAGAAACAAAAGATCTGTATGTTTGTCGGCGTTACAGAATACAGGAAAAATCTTTATATGGATCTGCCAATTATAAGGAGACGGCGTTATGCCAATGTCAAAAGAATTTGCTGACCGGCTTTTTTCAAGGCTGCCGGCAATTGCCGATCACTTCGGCACACCCTTTCACATCTACGATGAGACAGGAATCCGGGCAACCGCAAATTCCTTAAAATCGGTATTTTCGGGCCTTCAAGCTGAATTCAGGGAGTTTTTCGCGGTAAAGGCATTGCCCAACCCCCGCATAATGGAAATCATGCTGGAAGAGGGCTTCGGATTTGACTGCAGTTCCATACCGGAGCTGGTTTTAAGCCGCAGTGTCGGAGCCCGCGGCGAACATATCATGTTTACCTCCAACAATACCACCGGACAGGATTTCGAAGCGGCAATTGCAGACGGCGGCAGCATTCTTAACCTGGACGACATAACTCTGATCGAAAAACTTCCCACGGTACCCGAACTGATAAGTTTTCGATACAATCCGGGTCCTCAGCGTACCGGAAACGAAATCATCGGCAATCCGGTAGAGGCCAAATACGGGGTAAGCACCGACCAAATCGAAGATGCCTACCGGATTATGCGGGACAAAGGGACTAAACGATTCGGCATTCATACCATGCTGGTATCCAATGAACTAAATTATTCATACATGGTGGAAACCGTTGAAATGCTTCTTTCCCTTATAGATTCGCTTTCCGAATCCGCAGGGATAGATTTCGAGTTCATCAATATGGGAGGAGGACTCGGCGTTGCCTATCATCCGGAGGACGAGCCTCTGGACATCTCATCCATGGGAAAAGAAATCACTGCATTGTTTGATCGATACAGGAGCAGGCGCAGCCGGATTCCGGCGCTTTTCATGGAAAGCGGCCGTTACATGACCGCTCCCCACGGGGTGCTGGTCACCCGGGCAATAAACCGGAAAAACATATACCGGAAATACATAGGAGTCGACAGCTGCATGTCCGCACTCATGAGACCGGGTATGTACGGCGCCTATCATCATATTGATGTTCTGGGGAAATCACCGGAAACAGACCCCACGGAGACCGTAGATGTAGTGGGAGCTCTTTGTGAAAATATCGATAAATTCGCCGTACAGCGCAGCCTTCCGAAAATCGATATGGGGGATCTGCTAATCATTCAGGATACAGGTGCGCATGGACATGCCATGGGATTTAACTACAATGCCAGGCTAAGGCCCCAGGAATTGCTGTTGCGATCCGACGGCACCGTGGAGCGCATCCGCAGAGGCGAGACCATGGAAGACTATTTCGCCACCCTGGACTTTCCCCCTGACCGGTTAAAACTCTGAGGCCCGGGCATAGAACCGGCAGAGCTACGCATCGCCTGTTGAACCGTGGATTCCCATGAACCTCTGGTTGCCCCGGATCATTTGCCTGACGGTTCTCACATATTGCATTCCGATCCCGGAATACCTCTCAAGGCCCGCAGCCATATAGTGGCCGTCCGGCTCGCGTCCGGCAAGGCGCATTCGGTAGCGCTGTATGCGAAGGTCCTTGTAGGCTGGGTGGGAATTTAAATTTCGGATGTAGGCGCGCACCGAATCGGCAACATTGTCAAAGGTCTTGACCTCATAGCTCGCCCCTTCCGGGCGCCTTCTGGGAACAATACCGCAGCCTTGCTCAAAGCACCACTGTCCGAACAGGTTATTTCCTTTACGTGCAAAATATGAGGTTCCCCACCCCGATTCCTTTGCAGCCTGTATCAAAGCCAGATCCACAGGGATTTTGTCTATATGGAGTAAAAGATCCCTGAAAAACGGGGTGCCTTCTGAATATTTTGATTTTACACGATATTTTTCTGCAAGTTTTTTTAGGTATTCAACTTCTTCAGGCTTGAGCTGTTCTCCGTTTTTAACCCGCTTCCATTTCAACAAGACATATGCCCGTTCTTTTAACACCTTGTAATTTTCTTTGCGTATAATAGGCCGAAGGAAGTTGAAGAATTCTGTTTTTTTGGTTTTAACGTCTTTGTATTGTGTAAAATCGGGAAGTTCAGTATTTACATTTTCCGGGATCGGTTTATTTT
Source organism: Desulfobacteraceae bacterium (assembly GCA_021737545.1). Classification (GTDB taxonomy): domain Bacteria; phylum Desulfobacterota; class Desulfobacteria; order Desulfobacterales; family Desulfosalsimonadaceae; genus Desulfosalsimonas. Next base: position 17,465 of record JAIPDT010000023.1, on the reverse strand, counting down.
CCCTCCGCCCTGCCTCGTTTTTCTCAAATTCCGCTTTAATTGCGGCATCTTCTGCACTTCCTTCCCCCCCGTTATTCAGAGGCGGCAACTCGACCTTGCCTATCACTTCTTCCGGAGTGATATCCTCGGATAGTTCATTTGTTCGGCCGCATGCGTTCAAAAACACCGCTGCTACGAAAAATACGCACAAAGCCGGTATGACAAATCTTTTTCCGGATAACAACTTGATTTCTCCTAAGATTTTTCGATTAAATCCTTTTCCGTGAATATTCGATTTATTAAAAATTTTAAACATAACCTTTTTTTTCAATTTTTCAAGAAGCCATTTTGCTCATTGATTACAGGCGTGATCAGATAAGCTTGAAAATTGCCTTGGTCCGGATTAGGTTATATTGTATCGGTTTTGAAAAAATTCTTGAAAAAATTTAAAGATAGGGCGAAGCGTTTTTCAAAATTGCCGATTCTGAGCAACAAATCACGGAGAAGGGTTATATGAAAAAAAAATACTTGTTTTATGCTGTTTTGGCGGTTTTTATGCTCTGGTTTCCGGCGGTTGTGTTTAATACAGCGGCCGCTTTTAGCGGGCACCCGGACCCGGGTCAGATACAGGCTTTTATTTATCATCATTTCGGAATGGAAGAAAAATATCCTTCCACAAGCGTGTCTGTAAAACAGTTCAAAGCTCACCTGGACTATTTGGAAAAGAATGATTACACTGTCCTGACCCTCGGAAATGCCCTCGATTTAATCTCTTCCGAAGACCAACTGCCGGAAAAAATCGCTGTGATAACAATGGATGACGGATACCGTTCGATTTGGCAGCACGCGGTGCCTATTTTGGACGAATACGGTTACACGGCAACGGTCTTTATTCCCACAAGCCATGTGGGCGGTAACAATTATCTGACATGGCGGCAGATTGCCGAGCTGCAGAAAAAAGGTTTTGAAATCGGCAACCATTCCCATTCCCACGAATATTTTTTAAATCATTCCAAAGAAAAAATATCAAAAAAATTTGAGGCGGATCTGGAAAAATCCCATGAACTGTTCCGCAGGCACTTAAACAAAACACCTAAACTCTATGCCTATCCTTTTGGCGAATATAACCCGGAGATGATCAAGGTTTTGAAAAAATACGGATATCTGGCGGCCGCGGCCCAGAAATCCGGAGTTATTTGCACGGAAAGCAACAGATTCGTGCTGCCGCGATTTCCCATGAATGTTCAATACGGAAAAACCGAAGGTTTTGCGGAAAAAGCCCAGATGAACGCACTGAGAGTTGTAGATGCAGAGCCGGAAGATCCCGTAATTTCCGGACAAAACCCGCCGGAGCTTACTTTAAGGGTTCAAAACAGTAAAATTTATCCGGAAAATCTGCAGTGTTTTGTCAGCGGCAACCGGAATTGTACAGTTGAGCATTCCGGTAAAAACAGCGAATTTGTTATTAAAGTCCGGGCCGGGGACAAACTCTCATCCCGAAGGACCCTGTATACCGTCACAGCCTCGTCCCGGGAGGGTTCCGAATGGTTCTGGTACTCGCATCTGTGGATTCAGCCTGAATACGGGGAATAGCGGTGAAACATATTATCGGCAAAAACAGTGTCCATTTGTGGTGGGCTGATCTCGATATTAACGAAAGCCTGCTGCGGCAACTCGCAGGGCTTTTGTCAAAACAAGAGGCCCAGCGTGCCGGGCGTTTTGTATTATCTACCCCGGGGCGCAATTTCGTTGCCGCCAGGGGCATGCTGCGCCTGGTGCTTGCCTCATACCTGGAAATCCCGCCGGCAGAAGTTCCTGTTGCCATAGATGCCAGGGGTAAGCCGTATCTGAAAAATACCGGTAATTTGAAACCAATTGACTTTAATCTCTCGCATTCAGGGGATATGGTTCTAATCGGGCTGACAGTGAATCGTCGCATCGGAGTTGACATAGAGCGCATCAGGCCGAAAAAAAATCCTGAAAAAATCGCGGAGCGTTTTTTTGACCTCAAAGAGGCCCGGGAGGTGGCCCAAGCTCCCGAAAACGAACGCCTCAGGCTTTTTCTCCGTTACTGGACATCCAAAGAGGCCTATTTGAAAGCAACAGGAGACGGCATAAGGCGGCTGAAAGATATCCGGGTTTGCACCCCTTTTAAAAAAAACGACTCAATAGAAAACAGGAACTGGATTTTTAAATGGTTTTCAGGCCTGCCCGGTTATGAGGCTGCAGCAGTCGTGGAAGGCGGACAAAGTCTTGAATTCTCCATTTCAAACATTTTTGAAAAATTACAGCGGACTACTTTATGCTCTGGTTTGTTTTCGCAATTCTGACTGCTCTCTCTGTTGCCTCCCAGGACGCCTGGGTTAAAAAATGGTTTTCGCATCTAAACGCGCATGAAATGTTTGCGGTCCCGCTTTTATACATGCTCCCGCTGAGCCTGGGTACCTTAGTGTTTGTGTCAGTGCCGGTACTGGATCCGGTCTTTGCATGGAGCTTTGCCGCAAGTATTCCGCTTAACGCCGTTCCTTATGCACTTTATATGAAGGCCATACGGGAATCGCCCCTGTCGTTGACCGTGCCTTATCTGGCGTTTACCCCGGTTTTCATGATCGGAACAGGATATATTTTTCTTGGAGAAATCCCGAGCATATGGGGCATTCTCGGAATTGCCGCGGTTTGTGCCGGAAGCTACGCCTTAAACATTGATCTGAAAAACTGGACACTTTTGGGGCCTTTGACTGCAGTATTCAGGGAGACCGGGTCCTGGATAATGCTGATTGTGGCCTTTATTTTTAGTTTTTCAGCGGTGATCGGAAAACTGGCGATCCTTCATTCGTCTGTAATGTTTTTCCAGATGTCGATATTTGCAACCCTGAGCGTTGTGATGCTGATATTGTATAAAGTTTTCGGTCTGATCAGCTTCAGGGCGTTGCTCCGGGAGCCTGTCAAGGGAGCGGCTGCAGGGGGACTGATTTTCTGCCATGTCCTGTTTCACGGAATTGCAATAGCCATGACAAAAGCGGCCTACATGATTTCCGTAAAACGTATGAGCATCCTTTTCAGCGTAATATACGGCGGCCTTGTTTTTGACGAGGACAATATCAGGGTCCGGTTTTTCGGAGCCCTTCTGATGTTTGGCGGGACAGCCGTGATACTGCTGGCCGGATAAGAAAACGCGGATGAATTTACAAAATTGTAAATTTAACCTTATTATTTTAACAAAAACGTAGAAAGCCATAAAAATTTATAAAAAACCAGCATTAAAATCTGTTTTGATTTTGGCAAGTTAATTTTATCATCGAATTGGCATGAATTATGCTATATATGCTATAGAAGATTATAATCTTTCTTGAACCTTGAGCCTTGCACCTTGAACCTAATAAAAGGAGTAAACAAAAATGTGCCGGCTGGTAGCGATAACCAGTGACACCCCGGTTTCCCCCATGACCGCCTTAAACGCCCTGGACGTCATGCGCGAAGGCCATGACGGCTCCGGCGTGGGCCTTCTTTTAAGGGATCTGGGCGGACCGCTCGAAGAAATGAAAAACGAACCGATTCTGTCCGGCATCTTCACGGAAGCCGGTATCAGGCGCCTGGATTCCTATATGATCAACATGGGTTTTTTAACCAAGTACAAGATTTCCATCAAGATCCCCAAGGTGCCGCCGCCAGGAGTGCCCAAACGGGACATGTATCTGATTCGTGCCTATGAATATCCCGAGGAATGGGAAGACATGTCCCGGGAAGAAAAGGAGGCACGGCTGGTCAATGTCAGGCTGGCGCTCCAGGAAATGGGCCGTGAAAATCAGGATATGATAGTTTTTTCCTTTTGGCCGGATACCATAATGATAAAGGAAATCGGCGACCCCCTGACAGTGGGGAAATACCTGGAACTTGGAAATGAAAAACTAAACGCCCGCATTATTATGGCTCAGGGCAGACAAAACACCAATTATGCAATTGATCTGTATGCATGTCATCCCTTTTTCATCCAGGGCTTTTCCACCATGACAAACGGCGAGAACACCGCATTCGTGCCGATCAGGGAGTACTTAAGCTCCAGAGAGGAGCCCGGATATACCGGTTTTTATTCAGACTCGGAGGTCTTTGTACACATCCTTCATTACACTTTAAAACACCTGGGTCTGGGCGTGGAGGCCTACAAACACGTAATCACGCCTCTGCAGGACGCAGATATGGAGTCCCATCCCAACGGGGAATTCTTAAAACACTTAAAGCGCACATGCCGCAAACTTATAATAGACGGTCCGAACTGCGTCATCGGGGTTCTGCCGGACAACACCCTGTTTATGACCCAGGACAGAAAAAAGCTGCGGCCCGGTGTGGCGGGGGGGAAGCCCGGCACCTGGGTATTTTCCTCTGAGCTCTGCGGGCTTGATTATATACTGCCGGACCGTGACAAAAATTCGGATTTCCAACCCATGCACCTGGATACGGCGGTCGTCAGACCCGATCGCCGGGAGGTAGACATATGTCAGCAAATGCAAAGATTACCCCGTCTACACTAAGTATTAAGGACCTGCCCTGGCAAATTGCCTGGAGCCAAGAAAAATGCACCCTTTGCGGGCAGTGCACAGCGGTCTGCCCGGTAAACGCCATTGAAGCAGGAGTTTTCCGCAAACGGATTGTGGATGTTGATATTAACGCAGACCGGCAGCCCGGAAACGTATACAAGGTATACCACGGTATACGGCAGCGCACCGACCCCGCATATCATTGTGTGGGATGCGGCATGTGCGCCATGGTCTGCCCCAATGACGCCATAATGCCTTATCACAGCGATGAGGCCGAAAAGCTAAAATTTCACCTAAATCAAGGCGGTCAGCCCGAACGCCGCGGCGGCAGAAGAAACGCACCCAGCGGCGTGCTCGATCAGATCAAATTCCTCAGAATCTCGATGCTTACAGACCCTGCCCTGGACGCAGGCCGTCACGAGTTTGAGATGCGCACCCTGCTGGGCAGGATTCTCCCGCCTGAGCAGAACATGGAAATAGTGCGCCAACGCGGGTGGATCCCGCCGGTACGCGAAATATATCCACTGATCATAGGCGGCATGTCCTTTGGGGCCCTTTCTCCGCCCATGTGGGAAGGCCTTCAGATGGGGGTTGCCTACCTAAACGAAGAAATGGGTATGCCTGTCCGCATCAGCACAGGAGAGGGGGGCTGTCCTCCCAGGCTGCTGCGTTCCCGTTTTCTGCGCTACGTAATCCTTCAGATCGCCTCGGGCTACTTTGGCTGGGATGAGATCATCCATGCGATTCCTGAAATGAAGGTCGATCCCTGTGCAATTGAGATAAAATACGGCCAGGGCGCCAAGCCCGGAGACGGAGGGTTGCTGATGTGGCACAAGGTAAACGAGCTTATTTCTGCAATACGCGGGGTGCCCATGGGTGTAAGCCTTCCGAGCCCGCCCACCCATCAGACCAAGTACTCCATCGAAGAGGCTGTGGCCAAGATGATACAGTCCATGTACATGGCCTGGGGCTTCCGCGTTCCGGTGTATCCCAAAATTTCGGCAACTTCGACGGCCCTGGCTGTGTTAAACAACCTTACCCGGAATCCTTATGCGGCAGGTCTTGCAATCGACGGCGAGGACGGGGGGACGGGCGCGGCATACAACGTTTCCATGGATCACATGGGACACCCTGTGGCCAGTTGTCTGCGGGACTGCTATCTTAATCTTGTACATTTGGGACAGCAAAATGAAATACCTTTATTCGCAGGCGGCGGTATAGGCAAAAACGGCAATCTGGCCGCCAATGCCGCGGCCCTGATCATGCTCGGGGCAAGCGGGGTTCAGGTGGGAAAATACGTGATGCAGGCTGCAGCCGGGTGTGTGGGTTCGGAAACCCAAAGATGCAATATCTGCAACATAGGCCAATGTCCCAAAGGTATCACGGCTCAGGATCCCAGGCTGTATCGCCGGCTGGATGCAGATGACGTGGCTCAAAGGCTTGTGGATATGTTTGTTGCATTTGATACCGAGCTGCGCAAGATCGTGGCCCCGCTTGGCAGATCAACATCGCTTCCCATAGGCATGTCAGACGCTCTGGGTATCGGAGACAAAGCCGCGGCAGACCGGCTCGGGATAAAGTACGTAGTATAATGAAGGGAAAATGGTACCTTTAATAAAAGGAAGTCCTACGGTCAATGTCGCTTCAAAAACAGACCCCGACCTTGAACTTCCTTGAAAGACGATTCGCGCGCCACTTTGATTATTATTGCGGATTTAAAATAGTGAGGCGATAAATGGATCAGCAACAGTATCATCTGATACCCGGCCGTCAAGACGGAACCCGGCTTGAATCCAGGGTGCTCGAAGAGCGGCTCCAGGAGGCGGTGGCAAAAGGGCACCGGAAAATAGAGGTGGCCGCCCTTGGCCAGCACGGCATAGGCGGGCGGCTGTGGCGGACCGGAGACGAAGCTTTGCATGTCCGGGTAACCGGGCATTCAGGCCAGCGCCTGGGTTCCATGGGATTTCCCAACACGCGCATTGAAAACATGGGTCCGGCGTCCGACGACGTGGGATGGCTCAATGCCGGGGCCGAGATCGTCGTACACGGGGATGCGACAAACGGCGTGGCAAACGCCATGGCCCAGGGCAGGGTCTATGTGGCAGGAAGCATCGGTGCGCGCGGCATGACCATGACCAAGCGCAACCCGCGTTTTGATCCCCCGGAATTATGGGTTCTGGGTTCTGCAGGGGATTATTTCGGCGAATTCATGGCGGGCGGTATTGCTGTGATTTGCGGAATCGAGGCGAAAAATCCTGACAATGTCCTGGGATACAGGCCGCTTGTGGGCATGGTGGGCGGCAAGGTTTTTTTCCGCGGCCCGCACGGCGGCTACAGCAAAAGCGATGCCAGGCTGACGCCCATAAGCGATCAGGACTGGCAATGGCTTACTGAAAACCTTAAACGATTTTTGAAAACCATCGGCCGCACCGAACTCTATGAAGAACTGGCAGAACGCGAACGCTGGCAGCTCATAGCCGCCAGAAGCCCGCAGGACAAGGTTGTACAAAAAACCCGCTCCATATCAGAGTTCCGGCAATCCGTGTGGAACCGGGAGCTGGGTCCGGGAGGGCTTATCGGCGATCTGACGGATATGGACATGAGCTCGATTCCGCTTATTGTAACCGGCGAGCTGCGGCGCTTTGTGCCGGTATGGGAAAACCGCGTGTATGATCCACCGTGCCGGGCCACATGCCCCACTGGTATTCCGGTCCACGAGCGGTGGAGACTGATCCGGGAAGGCAGAGTGGATGAAGCCGTTGACATGGCGCTTGCCTATACTCCTTTTCCGGCTTCGGTTTGCGGATATTTGTGTCCAAATTTATGCATGGAATCATGCACCAGGCAGTCCGCGAATATGGCGCCCGTGGACATCACCCAACTGGGAAAGGCGAGCATAGAGGCAAAAACCCCGGAGATGCCGCCGGTATCAGGAAAAAAGACTGCAGTGATAGGCGGGGGCCCGGCCGGCATATCAATCGCCTGGCAGCTGCGGCTGGCAGGACACGATGCGGTAATTTTTGACGTATCTGATACGCTCGGCGGGAAAATGAGCCGACTGATTCCGCAAGCCCGTATTCCCGGAGAGGTTCTCGACGCAGAGCTCAAACGAATCCGCTCCCTGCTGCCCCATGTACATCTACAGCAGCAGTTGAGCAAAGACGATATTAAACAGTTAAAAACCGACTATGATTTCGTTGTTGTTGCCGCCGGCACGACAAAACCCCGCACGCTTGAGATACCCGGCAGGGAAAGAATGATTTTTGCAAACGATTTTCTGGCCCGGGCCAAGCACGGCCGGATTGAACCTGGCGAAAAGGTGGTGATCATCGGCGCCGGAAATGTGGGCTGTGATGTTGCTGTTGAAGCAGACCGTCTTGGCGCAAAAGACATCACGCTTATAGATGTACAAAAACCCGCTTCTTTCGGCAAGGAAAGGCGGCATGCAGAGGGGGTGGGCGCAAAATTTTTGTGGCCGCGCTTTGCCCGGCAAATAACAGATGAAGGCGTGGTTCTCGAATCCGGAGAGACCCTGCCGGCGGACACGGTTGTGATCTCGGTAGGAGACGTGCCTGACCTGGAGTTTCTGCCGGATTCGGTGGAGGCCGAAAAAGGCTTTGTAAAGGTAAACGAATATTTTCAGACCACGGATCCGCAGATTTTCGCCATAGGCGACATTGTGCAGCCCGGACTGCTAACCGATGCCATAGGCACCGGCAGAAAGGCTGCGGCCGCTATAACCCGGATCGCAGAGGGGGGCCGCCCGGCTTTGGACAAGCCTCAAATGATAGATGTTTCCCGGGTCTCCCTGGAATATTTTGACCCCCGGATCACCGGCTTTTCAGGCGTGGAGCAGTGCGCTACAAACTGCGCCTCCTGCGGAGCCTGCAGGGACTGCGGCATCTGCGAAACCGTATGTCCGCGCGGAGCAATTTCCCGCACGGATCTGGGCGATGATGCTTACGAATATGTCGCAGACCCGGAGTTGTGCATTGCCTGCGGGTTCTGCGCGGCAGCCTGCCCGTGTGGAGTATGGACCATGCGTGAGAATGATCCATTAAACTGAGGGAAAGCGTAATAAACTACCAAGGAAGCCCAAGCTCGGGGTATATCTTTTGTTAGCAGTTTGATAGAAATCGGGAGGGGTTAAATGAAAACAGTTGCTGTTCCGCAGTCTTTGTGTTATTTTTGAAAGTTATCTTTTGATCCGTGTTGGATGTATTTCCGGTTTGCATGCAAGCATATGTCATAGGTCGATGCATCCACCTTTAACCTTTAACCTTTAACCTTTAACCTAACAAAATGAAGGCTTTGCTGGCATTAGAAGACGGACGTACATTTGCCTGCCGCAGCTTTACAGGCCCGGGCGAGACCTCGGGTGAAGTGGTATTTAATACCGGCATGACAGGATACCAGGAAATCCTTACCGATCCTTCCTACAGGGGACAGCTGGTTACCATGACTTATCCTCTGGTGGGCAATTACGGGATAAACCCTGAAGATATCGAGTCGGACCGGGTGCAGGTTGCCGCCTTTGTGATACGGGAATATCAGGATTGTTACAGCAACTTCCGGGCAACCGGCAGTCTGGCCGATTACTTGAAAAAACACGGGGTCATGGGCGTAGACGAGCTCGACACCCGTGCACTGACCCGGCATATCCGACAGGCCGGAGCCATGCGGGCTTTTTTATCAACCGAGGATTTTGACCCCGAATCCCTGAGCACGCGGGCCGGGCAGATTCCTCCCATGGTCGGCCGGGATCTTGTCCAATATGTAACCACCAAAACCCCCTGTTTCTGGAAAGACAACAGACCCCAGCCATACCGTACAGACCGTCTGGATAAAAGCGTTTGGGACCCTGACAGTGATGCACTCCGGGTCGTGGCCCTGGACTACGGAGTCAAGTACAATATTTTGCGGAGCCTTGAAAACGCGGGATGCCAGGTTCTGGTGGTGCCGGCAGGGACCTGTGCGGAAACAGTAAAACAGCTTTGCCCTGACGGTATTTTTTTGTCAAACGGGCCCGGCGATCCCGAACCGCTCGGCTATGCTGTGGACACGGTAAGGCAATTGATCGGTTATAAGCCGATTTTCGGCATCTGCCTGGGCATCCAGCTTCTGGGGCAGGCTCTGGGCGGAAAAACCTTCAAACTCAAATTCGGCCATCACGGGGCAAACCAGCCGGTACAGCATCTGAGCACCGGAAAGGTGGAGATTACCTCCCAGAACCACGGATTTGCAGTGGACCCGGACTCTCTTGATCCCGGTGCAGTGGAAATAACCCACCTTAATTTAAACGACAACACCCTGGAAGGCTTCAGGCACCGGCAATACCCCCTGTTCACGGTCCAGTACCACCCGGAAGCCGCTCCAGGCCCCCATGACGCGGGCCACCTGTTTGATCAGTTTGCCGAGATGATGAAAGAGCATCGATAATTATGCCGAAACGAACCGACATAAAAAAAATCCTGATAATCGGCGCCGGCCCGATTATCATAAGCCAGGCCTGCGAATTCGACTATTCCGGCACCCAGGCATGCAAAGCCCTGAAAGAAGAAGGCTACGAGGTTGTGCTGGTAAACTCCAATCCTGCCACCATTATGACCGACCCCGAAATCGCGGACCGGACCTATGTTGAGCCTATTACCCCCGGCGTAGTCGAAATGATCATCGAAAAGGAAGCCCCTGATGCGATTCTGCCCACCCTGGGCGGCCAGACAGGTTTGAATACCGCGGTTGCAATGGCTGAATCCGGGGTTTTTGAAAAATACGGCGTGGAGATGATCGGCGCCAGACTTGACGCCATTCACAAGGCCGAAGACCGGGAGCGCTTCTGCCGGGCCATGGAAAAAATCAATCTGCGGATTCCGCAAAGCGGCATTGCCACGGACATGAATGAAGCCCGCAGCATAGCCGAAAATATCGGGTATCCCATTATTGTGCGGCCCGCTTTTACACTGGGCGGCACCGGCGGTGGTGTGGCATATAACCCCGAAGATCTTGAAAATATTGCCTCCGCCGGCCTGGATGCCAGCATGATTCATCAGGTGATGATAGAAGAGTCAGTGCTGGGATGGAAGGAATACGAGCTGGAGGTAATGCGGGATAAAAACGACAATGTGGTGATAGTCTGCTCCATTGAAAACATCGATCCCATGGGCATTCACACCGGAGACAGCATCACCGTGGCCCCTGCCCAGACTCTGACAGACGCCGAATACCAGGTGATGCGCGACGCATCCATTGCCATTCTTCGCGAAATCGGGGTGGACACGGGCGGATCCAATGTCCAGTTCGCGGTCAACCCTGCAGACGGCGAACTGATCGTGGTGGAGATGAACCCCAGGGTCTCGCGAAGCTCGGCCCTTGCTTCAAAGGCCACAGGCTTTCCTATCGCCAAAATCGCTGCAAAGCTTGCCGTGGGCTACACCCTTGATGAAATTTCCAATGACATCACCGGTGAAACCGTGGCCTCGTTTGAACCGGCCCTGGACTACTGTGTGGTCAAGATCCCGCGATGGACCTTTGAAAAATTTCCGGAGGCTGAAGACGAGCTTACCACCTCCATGCGATCGGTGGGAGAGACCATGGCCATCGGCCGCACTTTCAAGGAGGCACTGCAAAAAGGGCTCCGATCGCTGGAGATCGGTCGGTACGGTTTCGGAGCAGACGGCAGGGACGAGTCAGACCCCGAAAACCAGCCACTCCAGATTCCCGATATCGAGCAGATGCTTGCCAAACCCACAAGCAAACGGATTTTCTATCTACGCCAGGCGTTAATTTCCGGTATGCCGATTGAAAGCGTATACGATCTCACTGGTATTGATCCCTGGTTTTTACACCAGCTTGCTCAGCTCGTGGAAACGGAGAAAAAGATTACCGGATCGGCGGGCGAAATTTCCGCCGGTTTAATGAAAAAAGCCAAGTCATACGGGTTTTCGGATTTCCAGATCGGCTGCCTGACGGGTCTTGGCGAAGCAAAAATCCGGGAGTTAAGACGCTCAGAGGATCTCCGTCCCGTCTACAAGCTGGTCGACACCTGTGCCGCGGAATTCGAGGCGTCCACGCCATATTACTATTCCACCTGGGAGCAGGAAGACGAGGCCAGGGTCTCTGGCGGCAAAAAAATAATGATCCTTGGCGGCGGCCCCAACCGGATCGGCCAGGGCATAGAGTTTGACTACTGCTGCGTGCACGCCTCGTTTGCCCTACAGGAGCTCGGCATCGAAAGCATCATGGTCAACTCAAACCCCGAGACGGTTTCCACGGATTATGACACTTCTGACAAGCTCTATTTCGAGCCTTTGACCCATGAAGACGTCCTTCATATCGTAGAAACCGAAAAGCCGGACGGGGTAATAGTCCAGTTCGGAGGCCAGACGCCTTTAAACCTGTCACTTCCGCTGCTCAATTCCGGGGTACCGATAATAGGCACCAGCCCTGAGAGCATCGAGCGTGCAGAAGACCGCAAGCACTTCCAGGCAATGCTAAACAAGCTCGGACTGTACCAGCCGCCAAACGGCACGGCAAGATCGGTTACAGAAGCTCTGGGAGAAGCCGGCAGGATTGGATATCCTGTGATCGTGCGACCTTCTTACGTGCTGGGAGGCAGGGCCATGAAAATCGTCTATAATGACGAGGAAATGGAAAACTACACCCGGCTGGCTATCGTAGCCTCGCCCGAGTACCCGGTGCTGATTGACAAGTTTCTTGAAGACGCGATTGAAGTCGATGTTGATGCAGTATCAGACGGAAACCTTACTGTAATCGGCGGCATTATGGAACATATAGAAGCCGCGGGCGTGCACTCCGGAGATTCCGCATGCGTTCTGCCTCCGTATTCATTAAAACCCGAAGAAATAAATGAGATCATAGCCGCCACCAAAGCCATGGCAAAAGAGCTAAACGTAATCGGGCTAATGAACGTACAATATGCAATAAAAAAGGGACAGCTATACGTGCTGGAGGTAAATCCCCGGGCATCGCGGACCGTGCCGTTTGTAAGCAAGGCCACCGGCGTACCGCTTGCCCGGATTGCCACAAAGCTTATGGTCGGCCATTCGCTTTCAGATCTCGGCCTGACTGATCAGGTGTACCCGGCCCATATTTCTGTAAAAGAAGCTGTTTTGCCGTTTGACAGGTTTCCGCACGTGGATACCCTGCTGGGTCCGGAAATGAAATCAACCGGCGAGGTAATGGGCATTGACACTGATTTCGGACGAGCCTATGCCAAGTCCCAGGTGGCGGCCGGACAACACCTGCCCAGGCAGGGCGCGGTCTTTATCAGTGTGCAGGACAGCGACAAAAAAGCCGTGCTCGGAGTTGCAAAACAATTTTCAGACATGGGGTTTGAAATCCTGGCCACCCGGGGGACCCGGGATTTTTTTGCAGACAACGGGATTGAAAGCCGCACGATAAACAAGGTCTCGGCGGGCAGGCCCCATGTGGTGGATGCAATCATGAACCGGGAAATACACCTGGTCATAAATACCGGCAAGGGAGACAGAACCCGGCAGGACGGATACATGATCCGCAGGGCTGCGCTGAAGTTTAACATCCCCTATGCCACCACGATTGCATGCGCCAGGGCTATGTGCCGGGGTATTTTAGCGTTAAAGCAAAGGGCGCTGTCCGTGACCGCCCTGCAGGACTATAATAAATAAAATCGGCTTGATGAGATGAAAACGTCATATAATACCGACACAAGACCGCGGGAATCATGCGGCGTTTTCGGGATTCACCGCCATCCCGAAGCCGCCCGCCTGACCTATTTCGGCCTTTACGCCCTCCAGCACCGTGGACAGGAAAGCGCGGGAATAGCGGTCGTAAGGGACAGGCACATTGACTGCTACAAGGACATGGGGCTGGTACCCGAGGTTTTTGACGACCGAATCCTGGAGTCCCTTAGCTGTGAATGCAGCGCCATAGGCCATGTTCGGTATTCCACCACAGGCGGCTCGGTATTGACAAACGCCCAGCCCTTTGTTGTAAACCACAGAGGCAAATCATACGGCGTGGCCCACAACGGCAATCTGGTAAACGCCCATATCCTAAAGCAGGAACTGGAAGAAGAGGGCTCTATTTTTCAAACCACTATGGACAGCGAAGTATTTTTGCACCTGTTTGTAAAGAATTTGAAGCACGGTTTTGAACAGGCGCTTATAAATGCAGTAACCCGGCTCCAGGGAGCTTACTCCTTTGTTGTACTAACCAGCCGCGGGGAAGTGGTGGGAATAAAAGATCCCAACAGCTTTAGACCGCTGTGCCTTGGAAAATTAAACGGCCATTATGTTCTGGCATCCGAGTCCTGCGCACTGGACCTGCTCGAAGCCGAGTTTGTACGCGAACTGGAGCCCGGAGAAATCGTGATCATAAGCGACGAGGGCGTACGCAGCATATTTCCGCATGAAAACACCCGCAGAACATTCTGCATTTTCGAGTTTATATATTTTGCAAGGCCTGACAGCACGATATTCGGCAAAAACGTCTATCTCACCCGAAAGGCCCACGGCAGGCAGCTTGCCAGGGAGGCCCCGGTCGAGGCCGATCTTGTAATGCCGTTTCCGGATTCCGGCAATTACGCGGCCCTGGGGTATTCACAGGAATCCGGAATTCCTTTTGATCTCGGCATGATCCGCAATCACTACGTGGGCCGGACCTTTATCGAGCCCACTCAGACCATGCGGGACTTTGGGGTGCGCATGAAGCTAAACCCGGTAAAAGAGCTGCTGGCGGGAAAAGATATTATTATCATCGAGGACTCCATTATCCGGGGCACCACTGCGCAAACCAGGGTCAAGGCGCTGCGCGAGCTGGGGGTAAAGCGGGTGCATATGCGCATAAGCTGCCCTCCGCACAAGTATCCATGCCATTACGGAATAGATTTTTCCACAAAAGGAGAACTGATAGCGGCCCGCAAAACCGTACCTGAACTCCGAGAATTTCTGGGCCTGGATTCCCTTCACTATCTTAGCATAGAAGGACTGCTTGAATCCACCGACGTGGAATCGCCTGAAAATAATTTTTGCAGAGCTTGCTTTGACGGATGTTATCCTGTATCATTTGATAAAACCATATCAAAGAGCTGCATGGAAAATTATTAACCCGGTGTCTGTCAATGATTGAATCCAAATACCTAAAGGATAATGTCCAGAATATTCAACGGTTAATGGCCATCCCCGGCTTAAAGGATTTTGAGACCAGAAATCTTTCAAAACTGCTCAGGTTAAGCAAAATCCGGGAATACGAAGACGGCGAACTAATCATCAGGGAAGGCGACAATGACCCGTGGCTTTATTTTCTGCTATCCGGCCAACTCGTAATCAAAAAGCAGGGCGTGGAAATAGGGCACATCAAGGAAGTGGGCGAAATATTCGGAGAGATGCGCATCGTTGACAGTCTCACCCGCTCGGCCTCGGTATATGCAGTCGGCAAAACCCTGTGCCTTTGCGTGGATACCTCGGCAAAGGGGCGCCTGACCAATTCCTCCGAACATGATGAAAGGCTGGATTTTCTTTTGCTCCTCTACCGGATTTTTGCCGAGTACATGTCCATCCGCCTGCGGGCCACAAATGACGAATTGTTTAAGGCAAAAAACGAAATCAGGGATCTCAGGAAAGATCACGACAACAAGTTATAAAATGAAAAAAACCGTTTCCTTTTCCAAAAACGCGGTCAACGTATTCTTTCACATAACCACCCGCTGTAATCTCAAATGCGCCCATTGCTACATCAACCCGGACCAGCACGGAAATCTCACACTTCCCGCAGCAACCGTAACCGAATGGCTGGAGCTTTTCTGCGCCCCGGACAAAACCGCCAACCTGATTCTTCTGGGAGGCGAGCCCACGCTTCACAAGGATCTGGCCCGGATCATAAAAGAAGCAAGACAAATCGGATACGGGTCTGTCACCATTGATACTAACGGGTATCTGTTTAATGGTATACTCGACCAAGTCACTCCGCAAGAGGTCGATTATTTCAGTTTCAGCCTGGACGGAGCCACAGAAGCCACAAACGACAGGATACGCGGTGCAGGCTGCTATGCCGCCTGCACTCAGGGAATCAAACAGGCGGTAAAAAAGGGATTTGCAGCAAGCCTGATCTACACCGTCAGCAGACAAAACCTGCATGAACTTGCAGACATGCCGCAGCTTTTATCGGAGCTGGGTGTTAGCCGTTTTTTCATCCAGGTCATCGGCATCAGGGGCAGGTCCGCCGGGCCGGGCAAAGATACACTGCAGCTAACCCGCCGGCAATGGGAGGAAAATGTACCGCCACTCGCGGAAAAAATTGCAAAAAGCGGTATCACCGTCACCTACCCCAGGGTATTTTTAGAGCCGGACGAGGTATTCGAGTGTGCCGGCAACACTGCTGAAAACTATTTCATATTCCCAAACGGCCGTGTTTATCAATGCCCGCTTTGCGAAGACCACGCGCTGCACAGCTTGCGGATCGAAGACGGCCGCATCTCAAACACCCCGAAGATCAACGAAGCTGATCTGTTTTCCCTGGATATCCCGCAGGGATGCGTCATCAACAAACTGGTCCAGGGAGGCAACATCTCATATAACGCGAACGGAAAACCCGCCTGGAAAATCGCCTGCTGCCTGCTCAAAGAAGAAATCCCCGCCGGTTAAAAATTCAGGGAACCTAAGCGGTTTTTGGGTATCGTAATCATATTGTCAAAAATCCCTGATATGCTATATTAGTAAAAAACATCTCTGGCGCAGCCTTCCACAGCAAAAAGGGCGGGCATATGAGCATGGGCAAGAAAAACTTTGTGATCGACACCAACGTCATCCTTCACGACAGTTCCTGTATTAACCATTTTGAAGAACACGACATTGTAATCCCGATTTCCGTGTTAGAGGAACTCGACCAGTTCAAAAAAGGAAACGAGGTCTTAAATTTTCACGCCAGGGATTTTCTGCGCACCCTGGACAGCTTAAGCGGCGGCAAGCTCTTTGACGGTGGCGTGAAAATGTCCCCTGATGCGGGCAGAATAATTGTAAAGCTCGAGCCTGAATTCCATCCTGATCTTTCCTTAACTTTTCCAGTAACAAGCATGATCACAGGATTTTAAACACCGCCTACCAACTCGCATCCCAGGAGCCTGACACTGAAGTGATCCTGGTTACAAAGGACGTCAATCTCAGGATGAAGGCAAAGGCCGTGGGTCTTATGGCCCAGGACTATACTTGCCGAACTCGCAAGCGATCTGCTGTAGTGATAATTTGGGGAAAATTACTGTAAAAAAATATTAACAATGCAGTCAGAATAGCTATTGTTTAAACAGTCTCATCTACCATGCGTAGAAGGAGCAATCAAAGCCGTCAAGTCAGCTTGGCGGCTTTAGCCTTTTTAGCGTGCCGGTATTTGGCTATTTCCCGATGAATGTACTTATCACAGAAGATAGGTTACCTGTGATTGGTGTCATTGAGATCTCCGTTTTCCAGGAAACTGTAATACCCTTTGTGATTGAAAATAATGTGATCAAGCAGGTGAATCCCCAGGGTTTCACCTGCGGCTTTGAGTTGCTGGGTGGTTGTCACGTCTTGCTTGCTGGGGTACAGGCTGCCTGCGGGATGGTTGTGGGCCACAATAATGGCTGAGGCCCGGTCGGTAATGGGATCGGCATAGACTTCGCGGGGGTGAACCTGGGATTGATTGACCAGCCCTACAGATACAGTGCGGACCGCCATGACTTCGTGGTCGCCGTTTAATGAGATGCAAATGAAATGCTCCTGTTTGCGGTCTGCCAGGTGTTGAATCAGGGGCAGCACGCCGGGGGGAAATGCAATTTTGATGCCTTCCGGTTTTATCCTGCGGCGGGCAAATTCCAGGGCTGCGGCAATCAGGCCGGCCTTGGCCGGGCCGATGCCGTCAATGGCGAGCAAATCATCGAGAGAAGGTTTTGCATTGGTCTGGTCCGTCACTTTCAGTACT
>JAIPDT010000001.1 GCA_021737545.1 Desulfobacteraceae bacterium | reverse complement strand
AAAACCAACAAAAAGGGGAACAAATGGCAGACCAATTTACAAGGGAAGAATACAAGCGTCTTATCGATGTGGCAATGATTGCAAACTGGGTCCTCCACATTTTTGAGACCGAAGAAAATCCCGAGACCCGGGAATACGACCAGGTCATCCAGAAAATCTATGCCGGTGCAAAGGAACAGGGCCTGGGGAACATGGTGGCATACGATGAGGACTCCGGCGGTTATTTTCCCACTCCGGATTACGAAGAGGAATCCGAGGTCATGGACCTGCTCGAGGATTTCGAGGACAACCTTTTCTGGTTCGGGCTGGCCCAGCGCATGGCCTTGAAAACCATAGTGGACCAGGAAGGCATCGAAACCTATGACGAACTTTTTGACGAGAAAAACTCCGCCAAATTAAAAGCCCTGGAGGCGCGGTTTGCCGAGGACTTCTACGAAAACGGGCTAAACAATATCAGAACCGATATTGATACCGATGTATCCGATATAGAGGCATCAGAAGAATAAGACCCGTTTATTTGACTACATCCGCAGCTCCAGGTCCGCCAGGTACGGGAAATGGTCTGACGGGTAATACCCTTTTTCCCGGTATTTTACCACCATGGCATCCAAAATCGCAAAAGACGGGCCCACCAGGATCCAGTCAATCCGGTTTCCCTTAGGAAATCCTGTAAAGGCGTGATGGGTGTAGCTTTCTGGCCATTCATCCCGGCCAAGACTACGCCAGGTATCAGACAGCCCCACCCCGGGGGCTGTCAGCAGACGGTAAACGTCTGCATCCGGCTCTTCGTTAAAATCGCCCATCAGCACCAGGGGGCTGTCAAGCCCCCTTGCCCATTCTGCGATGATTTCGGCCTGTCGGAAACGAGCCTTTCTTCCCATATGATCCAGATGAGTGACTGCTGTACACAGCCGGCCATGACCGGTGGATGCCGGCTCGAGAACTGCATAACTCATCATCCTGGGAAACGCGCTGTCCCAGTCCTTGCTCAAATGGATCTCAGGAGTTTTTGACAGCCAGAAGTCCCGTCCGCCCACAATTGCGAACCGATCCTTGCGGATAAAAAGAGTAGGACACTGGGCATGTTTATCCTCCGGCCGGTCCGGCATGTGGGCGGCATATTCGGGCAAATTTTTCCGCAGATACATCAACTGGTCCCACTTGCCCTCCTGGGTGCCGAGAATGTCAGGCATATAGAACTCTATCATCCGCAGGATCATTTCCCTGCGGTTATGCCAGGCATTTTTCCCGTCCTGATCATTTTCAAACCTGAGGTTAAACGTCATCACACGAAGTTTCATATTCTATTTATTGCAGATTTTTTCGTCCCAGGCAACAATCAAACACCTCAAATCGGATTTGGTATTGTCAAATCAGCATTATATGTTTATTTTAAAATTTGTCTTGGGATATAAACTCAACCAAACCCCTGTATGACAACAACTGCGAGGAAAGAAAAAATGGATAAATACCGCAAGTTTCTACTTGTTTACCCACGGGTACCGGATAATACATACTGGAGCTATAAACACGCCCTTAAATTTGTAAAGAAAAAAAGTGCGATGCCCCCGCTGGGTCTTGCCACCATCGCCGCCCGTTTCCCGGATGACTGCGAGGTCAGGCTCATTGACATGAACGTTGAACCTCTTTACGACACTTGGATTAAATGGGCGGATGCAGTATTTATCTCCGCGATGATCGTGCAGAAACAGTCCATGGAAGATGTAATCAGGCGCAGCAAGCAGATGGGAAAAACCGTGGTGGCAGGCGGGCCTTATCCGACAAACAGTTCTAATGAAATCACTGGCGCGGACCACATACTGCGGGGCGAAGTAGATGAAACCTTCGGGGATTTCCTGGCAGACCTCGAAGACGGCACTGCAAAGCCGCTCTACGACCTGCCCGCACATCCGGATATATCAAACAATCCCGTACCCAGGTTTGACCTTCTTAGCTTGCATTCGTATGGCTCAATGGCGATCCAGTATTCCCGGGGATGCCCTTTTCACTGTGAATTCTGCGATATCTGGACTGTATACGGCAACCGGCCGCGGCTAAAATCCGCCCGGACTTTGCTTTCAGAGCTGGATACCCTATACTCATTGGGCTGGAAAGGCGCGGTATTTCTGGTTGACGACAACTTCATCGGCAACAGGGGCAGGGTCAAAAAAGAACTGCTGCCGGCGCTAAAAGATTGGCAGGAAAAACACGGCCGCCCCTATCACTTTTTCACGGAAGCCAGCATAAACATGGCCGATGATGCCGAGCTCATGGCCGGCATGCGCGAAGCCGGCTTTAACTCGGTTTTTATCGGAATCGAAACTCCCAGCCCTGAAGGCCTGGCAGAGACCGGCAAAACCCAGAACCTGAAATCAGATATGGAAGCCGCAGTAAAAAATATTCAGAAAAACGGCATAGAAGTGCTTGCAGGATTTATCCTGGGATTTGACAATGATACGGCTGAAATATTCGACCGGCAGATCGAGTTCATCCAGAAAAATGCCATTCCCCAGGCCATGATCGGCCTTTTAAACGCGCTGCCGGGAACGCGGCTCTACGAGCGGCTTAAAGCAGAGGGCAGGATACTAAGCCAATCGTGCGGGAACAACACCCACAGCATGCAGACCAATTTCAAAACAGTGATGGACCCGGAAGTGCTGCGCCGGGGATACAGAAAAATCCTGGCCCACCTCTATGATTTTCGGCTTAAAAACTACTTTGACAGATGCAGCCATATGCTCGACAGAATCGAATACCGCGAATTTTATCAGCGAAGTATAGGGGCGGAAGAGGTTAAAGTTTTCTTCCGCTCGCTTCTACGGCAGTCTTTTACCCCTTACGGAATCAACTATCTGAAATACCTGGTGCGCAATTTGATTAAAAATCGTGATTTGTTCGGAGAAGCGGTCACATTTTCAATCTACGGGCATCATTATCATACCATCACCCGACAGACCCTTAAAAAGGAAAAAATCGCCGATATTCTGGACAAAAAATACAGAAAATTTACAGAACTGGTAAACAGGTATTCGACTGCGGCCATGTCCGGCTCCCAGAATCAAATGAACAGCATCATGAAACTCTGGGAGATGAGAATGAAATATCTCAAACAAATGCAGAACAAAATCAACAAACTGCATACAGATTACAGGGCTGAACTGAGCCGCAAGTACACGGATCTTTCTGCTCAAATGCTCGATATGATGACAACACTGGAAAAACGTATGCTCACCCCTCAAACGGAGGCGGATTTACGAGGCAATACCTGATCCCGACTTGTTTACCTGCGATTTAACTTTCTATTTCCTGAGAACGCGGCTTTAGCAACAGATGATAGAGCAGGTCGCAGTAACGGTCAAGCTTGACCATACCCGCCTGGGATTCGGTATAGCGCCAGAATCCGTATAACTTGGTTAAGCTGAAGAGCTTTTCGCTGTAACGCTCCCAGGTAAACGCTTCTTTTACACGGGCCATGCCTCCTTTTGAAATCCGACCCCATTTACCGGCATCCTTTTGATATTCGGATACGAACCGCCAAATCGTCTCTGCTATCAAGTCCGGCTGGCTGGTGTTCATAAGATATCCGCTTTCTGCGTCCCGGATTATCTCCGAAGGCCCGCCGAATATGGGGCCGAAGGTGGGCAGGCCACACTGCATAGCCTCGAGTATAGTCAATCCGAAGGCTTCAAAAAGCGCAGGCTGGATAAACATCCCCCGGTTATCGGCTATTATGCGGTAGACCTCGCCGGTCTCCTCCTTGGGCACGCTGGGCAACCATCTGATGCTGCCCTGCAGCTCATAGGTCTCGATTAGTTCATACATCCGCCGGATTTCATTTTGCTCTTCCGGGTCCTCGGATTCTTCCGGGTGAATAGTGCCTGCAGCCACTATCAGGTTACAGTTGTGTTTTAACTCAGGGTGCATGCCGAAGGCCTCTACCAGACCGGTAATATTCTTTATCCGGTCAAGCCGGGCCATGGTAAAAATCGGAGGCTTTTCCGGATTTTCCAACCGGCCGTATATATCGGGATGCTCCAGGGAAAAGAGCCTCTTTTCCCAGTGGCTGCGACGAGCTTCTGATCGGCGGTCATTTTCATAATACGGAAAATAGTTCGTCTCGTCCACGCCCGGAGGCACCACGTTGAACTTCGGGTTAAACAGGTTAACCCCGTTTACCACCTGGCAAAGTCCGGGCATGGTGTAGAACTGGTAGGACTCATACTGCCCGAACCGGGTTTCTGTGCCTGCAATCTCCTGATATGTACTGGTAATGATGAAATCCGACTTGTTCATGGAAAGCAGGTCTGCTGTAAACTGGCAGGAAAAATGATAATCAGGCTCCATGTTCTGCCAGTACAAATCCGAGAACAAATATTTGGTCTTCTCAAGCGCGTGCGCGATGGTACACTGCACAACGTCGAGCCGGTCGGAGAGAAGCGTGGCCACCAGATTGCCGTCCGAGTAGTTGCCGATAATCAAATCGGGCCGCCCCTGAAATTCGGCCAGAAGTTCGCGTTCGCAGTCCGAGGCAAACCGGCTCAAATAGGGCCATATCTTAAAACGCGAGACCCAGTCTTCAAGTTTGTGCCCCCGGCTGTCGAAAAACGGTATCCGAAGGATCCGGGCGTGCTCAGTTCCCACAATATCTTCCCCGGGCTGATTGCAGGTTGTGTTTCCGGCATTGGGTATCAGGCGGGTTAACACAATCACCCTGGGAGTAACGTCAATGCCCGAGAGCTCGAATTCCTTTTTCAGGTGATCCTCCAGAGCACGAACCTGATCAAGGATATAAATCACCTGGCCGCCGGTATCCGGTTTTCCAAGCACGTTTTCCTGAGCGAACCATCCGTGGGGCGACAGAATGGCGACCTTTGAAATCATAGGCACCCTGGAGATGAATTCTTCCAGATCCGCGCTGCGCGGCTCGTGGAAAAGCGCATGCAGCATTCCCATTGTCTCCCGGATACGGCCGGCTTTATGCCCCCAGCCGGGTTCAAATCCCCTGGTTTTTAAATCAGATTTTAGCTGTTGATATCCCGTATCAGGATCCTGATGCTCCAGCTCGTCAATGGTCTGCTCCAGCGCGGGCAGAAAATCATCCACCCCCTTCAGGATATCAGGGTTAACAAGAAGCTGCTCGCCGTTTATCTTGTGAATCCGCAGAAATTCGAACAGCTTGCTGCCCCACTGCTCAGGGTTGTGAAACAGGCTGCTTGACATGTACTTGTTTAAGTAGCTGATGCCGTTGCCCAGGTTTCTGACATTCTTGATGGTGGGGGCATAATCATAGAAAGGCATGAAATCTAGTTCAAGGGCATCACGGTTTGCGCCGGCCCCGTTTCCGAGCACGTGGGCGTCCTTGTAGTCCAGATACCGGTTGACAGAAATTTCTTCCAGGTATTGATGGTCCGGACTCAACCTATAAATCCTGTACCGGCCCATGGTGTAACGGTGCAATATCAGAGCAATGCCGTCCGGGAACAACATTTCCGGAACCCTGGAAAGAAAACGGGCAATGGATGAATTTTTTGTAAACTTTTCATCCTTATCGTTTTCCCGGCACCAGTCCAGCCATTTAAGCCAGATGTCGTTTCGCAGCAGGTATCTCTTGTCGCCGGTGCGCAGCAGATAAATAAAGTCCGAGAAATCCTTGTGTTCCTCTTTCGGGATCAGTCCGGATATCATATTCGGCTTGGACATAGCCTCCTCCTGTGGCCTTCTTATTTTGCGGGTTCATTGATTTACCGCGACCGTCTCCCGCACAATTTTTTGTTCCCATAATGAATAGAAACCGATTAAGTCAAGAGCAAAAATTCCGAGCCTTCCTATACATTACCTTTCGGAGGCATCCGTAAATCTTTTAAATAGTGTCCATCCGGAAATCAGATAATTTGTTCAGGTTCAAGGAAGGCGAAAATTCAGGCTCTTTTCAGGGACTTCCTGCGAATCGGCGGGACCTGCGGCATGACCAGCCAATCCTCGGGCGGATCGATACAGGCAAGACTGCGCCCCAGATACTGTTCAATTGCAGGTATATAGAATGCATCGTCCTCGTCTGCGAAACTGATCGCTGTGCCCAACGTCCCGGCCCGGCCGGTCCTGCCGATACGATGCACATAATCTTCCGGATCACAGGGCAGCTTGAAGTTGACTACGTGGTTCATACCCTCAATGTGAATCCCTCTGCCGGCTACGTCCGTGGCCACCAGCACACGGATTTTTCCGGACTTAAAAGCATCGAGCCTGGACATGCGCTTTTTTTGGTCCACATCACCTGAAATCATCGCACAATTAATTTCATAGCGTGAAAACATTTCGGTCAGGCGCCTGACCTCGTCCTTTCGGTTGCAGAACACAAGTACCCTCTCCAGGCCCTGTTTTTCTATGATATTGTAGAGCAAGCCGAACTTTTCCTCCATGGTCACAATATAGATAACCTGGTCGACCGTATCTACGGCAACCTGCGCAGGCTCGATTTCAACTGTCACCGGATCCCTTGTCCACTGCTCGGAAAGCCTCATTATTTCCCGGGTAAGCGTAGCTGAAAACAGCATGGTCTGGCGTTTTCCCTTCTGCGGAGTACTTTGAATAATTTTTCGCACGTCCGGAATAAATCCCATATCCAGCATGCGGTCTGCTTCGTCAATAACAAGAATTTCAATCTCTTTTAAGGAAACCAGGCCCCGGCGATTAAAATCAAGCAGCCGCCCCGGGGTGGCCACAATAATATCCACCGGTTTCTGCCCCAGCTGTTTCTGCTGTTTTACATAATCCATCCCGCCGAAAACCGGGATAATATTCACGTTGCAATACTTTGCCAGCTCCCGGGCTTCCTCACTGATCTGAATAACCAGCTCCCGGGTTGGCGCGAGAATGAGAACCCTGGGCGAACCCTTTTTTCTCTTTGCTTCAATCGGATTGTTCCGTATACGTGTAATGGCTGAAATTAAAAATGCGGCAGTTTTTCCGGTCCCTGTCTGGGCCCGGCCGCTGGCGTCTTTTCCGGCGAGTGCTGCAGGCAGAATGTCTGCCTGAATCGGTGTGCAATATTCAAATCCGATTTCTTCGATGGCCCGCATCACGGGCTCGGGCAGGTCAAAGGTCTTGAACCCGCCCAGTGCTTCGTTGGTCATAAACTCTCTCTTCTTTAATTGTGTGTGTGTTAAAATTTATAATTATTTCATACTATTTTTAATCCCGGTTTTCAACAGCTAAAAAACCGGAACCTAGTGCCAGCGGAATACGCGCAGTCCGATGGAAAAGAAAAACGCCCCAAAAGCCAGCAGAATAATTGAAGAAAAACCGGTTTGGGCAAAACCGGCACCTTCGGTAAAAATGCTGCGAATCCCGTCTGTAAACAAGGTCAGAGGGAGCTTCCGGATAATAGGCACGACCGCTTCAGGGAAATTGTAATAACTGAAAAATATCCCGGAAAGCACGGTCATTGGAAGTACCACCGCGTTGATCAGCCCGTTTCCCACCTCTGTATTTGCGGTGCGCGATGAAACAAAAATGGCAAGCCCGCAGAATGCGATGTTACCGGATAAGAAAATCACGGCCAGGGCGGGGATGCTCCCTTTCACTGAAATATCGAATACCAGCCAGGCAAAAACAAACAAAAGTACCGCTTCAATAATATTCATGGCGATACGCACCGCCATCAGCGCAATCAGAAAATGCGATCTTCGCATGGGCGTGGCAACCATCCGCCTTAAAAGCTTCTTGGACCGCTTGTCTATCATGCCGTAACTAATGCCCCACATGCAAGACATCATAGCGCCCATGGCAATTAACCCGGGGACCAGAAAATCGATATACCGTGTACCGGTCACTGTCAGGGGCTCGATCTTGCGGGCAACTTCAGGTTTTTGAACCGACGAACCGCCTTCCAAGACCTTTGACAGCTTCAGGTAGGCAAGCTCTGCATCCGGATTGCTGGGATCGAAGTGATACCGGATCCCGCCCCCTGTATCCTCTACAATCAGGTTGAGCCTGCCGCGCTTGAGCCGCACAATGGCTGAGCTCCAGTCGGTTTCAGTAAAAATAAACGTGGTGTTTCCCATCTGCGGATTTTCAATGACAAGCCTGTAGCCCTGAAACCGATTTTCCGCATCAGAAAATTTTTCAGCATGCCTGCTCAAAAAATCCTTGATTTG
Organism: Desulfobacteraceae bacterium; assembly: GCA_021737545.1. Taxonomy (GTDB): domain Bacteria; phylum Desulfobacterota; class Desulfobacteria; order Desulfobacterales; family Desulfosalsimonadaceae; genus Desulfosalsimonas. Next base: position 67,059 of record JAIPDT010000001.1, on the reverse strand, counting down.
CAAATCCCCTGTTTCCGAGGCTTCTTTTTCTGCAATTACGCCCACGTGATGTTCAATGCCCCCTTTCTGAGTAAACGCCATGCCCAATCCAAGGGATATTAACATGGGAAAGACAATCCCCCAGAAAATCACTGCCGGCTCCCTGATTAATTCCTTGAAATGGGCGACAGTCAGGTGACAGAGCTGATAGTATCGCACCGGCTTACTCATGCAAACGCCTTCCTGTCATCTCGGTGAAAAGATCATCAAGCGTCTTTCTGCGGCATTCCATATTTTTCATGTGCAGGTTTCTGCTGCGCAAAAAATCCAGAAAAACAGGAAGCTGGCTTTCAATATGATCCAGGCGGACAGCGCCTCTGCCGTTGGCCCTGTTCCATTGAACCGGAAATGGCGCTTCTGCGGCAATGGCTTGTTTTGAGACGGAAAAATCTTCAAGGGTGAACTCGATTATTTTTTCTTTTTGATCTTCTGCCAGCAGATCCTCCAGTCCCCCTTCTCGCAGGACCTTTCCCCGGTCTATGATCAGAATGTGATCGCATAATTTTTCAGCCTCTTCCATATAATGGGTGGTAAGCACCAGGGAAGTATCGGTGTTGTTTTTCAGATCAAGCAGGATCGACCAGATTTCTCTTCTGGCATTGGGGTCAAGGCCTGTAGTAGGCTCGTCTAACAAAAGGATCTTCGGTGAATTCAAAAGGGCTATGCCGAGGGCCAGACGCTGGCGCTGCCCCCCGGAAAGATTTTCCACGCGGGCCCGGTGCTTTCCATCCAGCCCGACGAGCTCCAGGATATAGCGTACCCGTTTTCCGCCGAGATCGAAAAAAGAGGCAAACAGACGAAGTGTCTCCCATACATTCAGCTTGTCCATGAAACGGGTCTCCTGCAGCGAAAGGCCGATAATATTTCGGATCGCCTCTTGATTTCCCTTCCACGGCATGCCCATGATACGAATATCGCCGCTGTCCGGCTTCTGGATTCCTTCTATCATCTCCACCAGGGTGGTCTTTCCAGCCCCATTGGGACCGAGCAGCGCGGCAAACTCCCCTTTCCCGATTTCCAGGTCCACGCCGTCCACGGCGCGGACGCCCTTGAAAAATTTATATACCTCTCTTGCCTCGATTACCCGATCCATAAACGATCATCCCGGAAATTGCTGCCGGTCCTTCTTTTTGATTGACAAACCATGACATACAGGTATCCTGTAAAATACTGTCCAGTATTTAGTAAATTTTTTTCAAATTTGCGAGGATTTTTCAAAACTCTCTGAGATAAATAAAAAAACAATCTTTTTTTAAACCGGACGAAGCTTTTGCACTTTTAGCACAAAAATCGGATAATATATTTAAATAGTGTCCGTCCAGAAATCAGATAATTTGTTCAAGTTCAAGGAAGGCGAAAATTTTAACTGCAGGAATACTCAAAGTATTTTGAGGATTAAAATTTTCGCCTGACGCAGAAATTGGGCAAATTAGCCATTTCTGGATGGGCACTAAATAATTTTGTGGATCTTTATCTCTCAAGGAGGCAACTGTGACAACCGAACTCAATATTCTGGGAATCAGTAATCACATTGCCACCATCACCTTCAATCGCGATCCTGCAAATGCCTGGAGCCTGGCGGCTCTTGAAGACTTCGAAAAAAAGCTCGACAGGATTGAAAACGACAGGAACGTAAGGGTTGTTATTCTTACCGGTGCCGGAGAAAAATGCTTTTCTGCAGGTTTTGACATAAAGGATGCAGCCGATTCAGCCAGGACGGCAGTCAAGGGGCAAAACCTGTGGCGCCGGATTGACAGATTCGAAAAGCCTTTTATCGCGGCCATAAACGGGCATGCCTTTGGTGGCGGTTTTGAACTCGCCCTTTGCTGTCATTTCCGGCTTATGGCGGATTCTCCCAAAGCCGGGGTCGGCCTTACAGAGCTCAATCTGGGCATTATTCCGGGCTGGGGCGGCACCCAGCGGCTGATGCGGGAGGTGGGAAGGACAAAAGCCCTGGACATGATTCTGTTTTCAAAGCGCTTGAGCGCGGCCGAATCCCTTGATGCAGGGCTGGTCCATCAGATCGTGCCGCCGGAAAAACTCATGGACGAGGCCTTCTCGTTTGCACAAAAAATAGCCGAACGCCCGCCGGTAGCTGTGGGCTGGGTATTGCGGGCCATGACAGCAGGCATCTACGAAGGCATGGAACAGGGGCTGGAAGCAGAGCGCGAGGGCCTCGCGGCCACGGGTTCCTCAAAGGACGCTGCGGAAGGCTTTACCGCATTTCTGGAAAAACGGCGGCCTGTATTCAATGGCGAATAGGCAAACAATCTATGAACACCGAAGCTGCAATCCTGGTGGTAGAAGACGTCAAGTCCACCCGCTTTGCCCTGGTCAGAATACTTAATAAACTGGGCTTTGAGTTCATTTACGAAGCGGAGAACGGAAGAGAGGCCCTGGACCGGCTCAAGAGAACCCGGGCCGATCTGGTGCTGCTCGATGTCCTGATGCCCGAGATTGACGGGCATGAGGTTTTAAAAACCATGAAGGCGGACGTGAACCTTCGGCATATCCCGGTTATCATGGTTACATCAGTGGACGACATGGAAAGCGCCGTTACCTGCATTGAACGTGGAGCCGAAGATTACCTGACAAAACCCTTCAATCCGGTAATGCTGCGTGCCCGGATTTTTTCCAGCCTGGAAAAAAAACGACTTCAGGATATTGAAAAAGAATATCTCAGCATGTATGATTCGGCAACCGGACTGCCCAACCACCATTATTTTCTCCGGCGTCTGTCCGAACAGATCAACCGAAGCGACCGCCTCCCCTCTCTTTTTGCCGTTATTTCCGTTCAAATGCGCAAGTATCCAATTATCTTTGAAACCCTGGGCCGCAGGACGGCAAACGAATACCTGGTAAAACGGGCCCGACAGCTCCGAAATACCCTTGCCGAGGATACACTGCTTGCCCGAACAGGGGAGCAAACCTTTGCAGTCCTGCTCTTTGACCTGCCGTCTTTAACTAAAGGAAATGCCGCGGCCATAAGTATTTATGAAACCCTCAGCACGCCGCTAAACCTGGCCGGCCATGAAATTGCAGGCAGGGTCAACGTGGGTATGGTATACAATAAGCCCCCTTACACAAATGCGGAGATCATGTTCCGCGACGCCGGCCTGGCCGCCAGACGAGCCGGTACGCGAGGCGGCTTCAAGATATTCGACGACACCCTGCACCAGGAGGCCATGCGCAGACTGGCGCTGGAACCCGATCTTCGCCGGGCGTTAAACAACTACCAGTTCCTGATGCATTACCAGCCCATTGTCCGGCTCAAAAACGGTGACGTTGCCGGATATGAAGCCCTTGTCAGATGGAGACACCCGGAAAAAGGCATTATCATGCCCGAACAATTCATCCCGATCGCCGAGGATACCGGGGCGATTATCCCGCTTGGCAACTGGGTAATCTACGAGGTCTGCCGACAGGCGGCGGAATGGGAAAAAACAGCGGGCAAAAACAACAACTTCACAATAAGCGTTAATGTGTCTGCATATCAATTCGCAGATCCCGAATTTCTCACGGTCCTGCAGGGAGCGCTTGAAAAAACGGGTGCGGGCAGCTCGCACATCAATCTGGAGCTCACTGAAACAGCTCTTATAGAAAATACGGACCGGCTCGCAGAGATCTTAAATGAACTGACGCGCATCAACGTGCGCACATCCCTTGATGATTTCGGCAAAGGCTACTGTTCTTTAAACTATCTCAACCACTTTCCCTTTGACACCCTCAAAATCGACAAGTCCCTTATAAACCAAATACACCGCACTCCGCGCAACCAGGCTATCGTAGGCAGCACCATTGAACTGGCGCATCGCCTGGGAATGAGCGTGGTGGCCGAAGGGCTGGAAAACCGGCAAGATGTTGCGACCCTTCAGGAAATGGACTGTGAATACGGTCAGGGATGGTTCTACGATGAACCGCTGCCCATGGAACAAGCCGGAAAACTTCTGTTCTAAATCAGGGCATGTCTCAGACCTCCGGCTGATCTCTCTTTATCCCTTCGTAGCTGATCCGGAAAATATTGACCCCGCTGACAACAGCCGAATAAATCCCCACAAAAAGCACGGGAAACATAAGCATTACATGGCTTAAAAGCGAAAATCCCGCTGCAAGATCTGAGGCCACCCCGAAAAGGGCCATGGCAAAAACCCCGCCGGCCTCCCACAACCCCCAGTATCCGGGCACGGAGGGCAGCATGATAAAAAAACAAATAATAATGAACACCGTGGTCATCTCTCCAAATCCGAGCGAAAAACCCGGGAATCCAAGGGAGAGTATGTAGAGCGCAAGGGACTGCATCAGCCAGATAATAAATGAATAAAACACACAAAATAAAAGGACTCCAGGCTGCTTGACCATGGAAAGCCCGGCTGCGATGTTATCCAGGATATGTGTTAATGGAAGACAGCATTTTGCGCGGACCTTTTCTGCAAAACGGCTGTCCTTGGGGAAAAACAGCGAGGGAGCGTTAAGGATAAACTTTTTTACAAACCGCTGAACTGCGGGGATGCTTACGGCAATCACCGCGGCCGCCGCAATCACGCTTATCCGGATCAGGGCCAGGGAAAGACTTTCAAGAGTATGGCGATCCAGTTGGCGGCCCCGGAATTCTGTCTGCAGGCCGGGGTCAATATGCACGGTGGCAAGCACCCATGCAAACAAAACAATAAGTGTTACCGCATCCAGAAAGCGCTCTGCTGCAATGGTGGTCAGGCCCAGGGTAAAAGCTACATTATCCTGTTTTTTTATAATGGCCGGTCGCGCCAGTTCGCCGATGCGGCCGGGCAGAACGGAATTTACCATAAAACCGACCATCATAGGATGAAAGGCCGAGGAAAACGGCAGCTTCAGGGTGGAACTGAGTATTAACCGCCACCTGAGCGCTCTTACAGCAAACGAAAGAAGTCCCACCACTGCGCCGGGGACCAGCCATAGATAATTGACTTCAGCAAGACTTTCTGCAAGCAGGTTCAGGGGCACATTGCGAAAAGCGAAATAGAATCCAATTGCTGAAAGCACGAGACCTGCGGCAAGGGAAGAAAATATTTTGAACCTCATATGCAGTCTCCGGATAAATTCAAAAATTTAATATTTTATAATAACGTATTTTACAGCTTCTGGCAAAAAACAGCCCGCTGCTTCTTGACATCCTGCCGCGTTTCTATATCATTCAGGGTTGTCTATCAGCTAAGCCGGATAAAAGGACCGCATAATGACAGATAAACGATACACAGAGTATCAGGAAGAGATCGAAGCCCTGCGGGAAAAAATCGATGAAGTGGACGAACGGATTGTCTCCCTTCTGGCCCGGCGTCAGGAACTTGTCAGCCGTATCCTTGAAATCAAAAAAAAACACCATCTGCCGGTATACCATCCCGCCCGGGAAGAAGACATGATATCCATCAGGCGCAGCCAGGGACAAACAGCCGGCCTGGACCCCGATTTTGTAGAAGAGCTCTACAGGACCGTGCTACACCAGTCAAGAGTGGAGCAAACCGGTCAAATGCGGCAAAAGGGTATAAAACACGGGGCTGTAGTACTGATCGTGGGGGGATACGGAGAAATGGGGCGGTATTTTGAAGCCTGTTTTTCTACAGCCGGCTACAGTGTCCGCCTTATGGGAAAAAACGACTGGGTCCGGGCAGGCGAGCTGTGCAAAAATGTGGATCTTGCCATTGTATCCGTGCCCATTGAAAAAACCGCAGAAATTATTTACGCACTTGCGCCCCATCTGCCTGATAAAGCTGTTTTGGCTGATATCACCAGCATCAAGCAGGAACCGCTGGAAGCCATGATAAATGCTCACAAAGGCCCGGTTATCGGCCTGCATCCGCTGTTCGGTCCCACCACTTCATCTCTGGACAAGCAGGTAGTGGTGGCCACCGCCGGCCGCGATCAGGAGGCCTGCCAATGGCTCCTTGATCAGTTTACTGCCTGGGGGGCTGTGATTGTTAAGTCTTCTGCGGAAGAACACGACGACATAATGGCGGTTGTCCAGTCCCTGCGCCATTTTGCCACCTTTGCCTTCGGCCAGTTCATAGAACAAAAAAAAATGCCCATAGGCCGAACCCTGGAATTCTCCAGCCCCATCTACCGCCTGGAATTGTGCATGGTAGGCCGGCTGTTTGCCCAGGACGCGGCCATGTATGCGGAAATCATATTGGCATCTCAAAAGCGACGCGAACTTCTTAAATCCTTTATCCAGAACATCAACGAAAATTTGGACATGCTGGAAAAAGGCGACAGGCAACGCTTTATATCCGAATTCAACAAAATCTCGGAATGGTTCGGCCCCTTTAGTGAACAGGCCATCCGCGAAAGCTCATATTTAATAGACAAACTTATTGAGCGTTTCTAAATGACACAATTTCTTCCGGGCGCCATAGTAATAACAGATAACAGAAAATTCCTGCGGGTGGTTCACACCGGCGAAACAGATGCCGTAAATCTGCCAAACGGTTCCATCTCGCTCCAGGAAATCGCAGAAATCGGTTTAGGGGCGATATTTGAAGTAAACGGCAAAAAATACTACGTACTTGAATGCGATACCTATGACCTTGTAATGAAAGGCATAAAGCGCGACACCCAGATAATATACCCCAAGGATGCCGGTTATATTCTGCTGCGCTTAGACATCTTTCCGGGCAAAAACGTCGGCGAGGCAGGCACAGGCTCGGGCGGCATGACGCTTATCATGGCAAGGGCTGTGGGAAGCAGCGGATGCGTTTACACGTATGAAAAAAACGAAAACCTTGCAGACAGGATCCGCAAAAATCTGCGCCCGAAAGAGGATTTTGAAAACGTACGGCTTTATACCCGGGCGGTGGAAGAAGGAATCTTTGAAACAGGTCTTGATGCATTTTTCCTGGATGTACGCGACCCCTCGCGAGCCCTGGGGGCGGTGTATGCCGCGCTCAAGCCTGGAGGGCACCTCGGGGTGCTGGTACCTACCGCCAACCAGATGAGCAAGCTTCTATGGGCCATTCGCGATTATCCCTTCCTGATAACGGAAACAGCAGAAATCTTTCTGCGCACCTACAAAACCAACCCCTCGCGCTTTCGGCCCGATGACAGAATGGTCGGCCATACGGGCTACCTGCTGTTCGCCAGAGTTCTGCAGGAAAGCGTGCGGCTAAAAACAGAACCGGACCCTGAATGAAAAGGTTTATCGCTTACAAGTCCCGGCCCAAAACATTGTAGCACACCACCGGCTCCAGCTTGTTTTTGACATATACCTCGCCCCGGGATTCAAATGCAAAATTGGCGGCACTTGCCAGATACGTCTGCTCGCCGATAATGATTTCCCCGCCTCTTGCCATTTCCTCCAAGCGAGCCGCCACGTTTACGCAATCGCCGATCACGGTATAATCCATGCGATTGGAAGAACCTATGTTTCCTATAATGGCGTTGCCGGTGTTGATACCGATGCCGATCTCGAAATATTCCCGGCCCGCCTGCCGGCGCTGCTGCATAAGCTTTTCCGTGGCCGCCTGCATTTCAATGCCGGACCGAATTGCGTTTTCAGTGGCGTTTATGTCGGTATCCACCAGGCCGAATACCGCAATGAGCTGATCGCCCACGAACTTATCGAGAAGTCCGCCGTTTTCAAATATGATATCAACCATAATACTGAAGTACTCGTTTAACATCTCAACAACATCTTCTGCAGCCATACGCTCTGCAATGGTGGAAAATGATCGGATGTCCGCAAACAGCACCGTGACGTTGCGCCTTTCGGTTTCCATGAAGACCCCGTCCTTTAAGTTGACCAGCTTTTCCACCAGATTGTTTCCCACGTATCTGCTCAGACGGTTTCTCAGTTCCTGTTCCTGTTTGCTGCGCTGGTAGGACAGGGCCAAATCCCGGGCATAGACCATCAATTGGGCCGCCTGTTCCTGGTTCTTGCGATTTAACTCCGCAAGGCTGTTATAAAGGGAATTGAAATGCTCTGCAATTTCGGTTAATTCACGGTCGGCTTTTATCCGGATGGGTTCATCTTTTTCACCTGCCTGAAGCTTGGCTGTTTCACTGCTCAAGTAGTAGAGCTGTTCTGCAGAGCGCCGTATCAGAAAAAACCCGGTGAGCATGGAAAACAATACCAGGGGAGCAAACAAAAGCAACCCCTGGGTCAGCGTGATTTTTTCATACACAAACAAATAGACAACCAGGAGGCACGGTATAATCCCCATCAGGGCCAGTGCCACCGGTAGCTTGCCGGAAAAGGTTGTATAGTCTCTTCGTCGACGACCGCTCATCCACTCTACCAGCCGTGGCCGGGATCGACCCGTTCGAAATCAAATGTATAATGGAATCTGACAGCTATGCCAGCCAGCCCGGAAGGGTCAGATAATTCACAATGGTGAGGATGAATCCGTACCACGGCGGCTTCGTTGCTGATGCACGCCTGCACATCTTCGGCCGCGTCAAGCAGAATGGAAAGCTGCAAAAGCTGACCAGGATAATAACGATCAGGATAACGTGTTATAAACATGGCGCCGTTGCCGGAAACATCCTGCAGTCGGCTTTCTTCCTCAAACGGCGATCTGTTTTTATCCTTTCCGGATATCCGAACCGGGAAGCTCACCGGATATCTGTCAAAATCCCGCTGTTCGAAACCTCCCGAGCCGGTATACGCCTCTCGCTGCTGTTTGGCTCCGGGGAAATATCGCCTGAGGCGCTCCAGCAGACGCATTTTAAAGGATTCAAACAAAGCGGTGATTCCTGTGCGGTCTTTTGATCAGATAAGGCAGACCCTACGCACCTCGTTAATGTCGGTTAAGCCCTGAAACATTTTCATTAACCCGTCCTGGACCAGGGTGGTCATGCCTTCACTGCTTGCCTGATAAAACAGATCCTCGGCACTGGCCTGCTTCTTGATCAGGCGTTTAATCTCCCTGGTACCGTCCATTAATTCGTGGATTCCCATTCGGCCTTTATACCCCGTGCCGCTGCACTCATCGCAACCTTTGGGAGAATACAGCTTAAGATCATCAGAAAAAGTAATGTCTGTCTGCTCAAAAGCTTGCGGACCGTATATTTCTTTTATTTCTTCGAATTCTTCCTTTGAAGGATTATACTCCTGCCGGCAGCTTGGGCATAATCGTCTAACGAGCCTTTGTGCAAGCACGCTTATAAATGCGTCGGAAAAGTTCAGGGGATTTAGCCCCATATCTAAAAGCCGGGTCACTGTCTCCGGTGCGGAATTCGTATGCAGGGTGGAAAAAACCAGGTGCCCGGTAAGCGAGGCCTCTATACCGATTGAAGCGGTCTCGTAGTCCCGCATTTCGCCCACCATTATCACGTCGGGGTCCGCCCGCAGAAAAGAACGCATGATACGGGCAAAATCCAGGCCGATCTTTTTGTGCACCTCGACCTGGCGCAGACCCTGCTGAGTGATTTCCACGGGATCTTCTGCAGTCCATATCTTGCGCTCCGGGGTGTTAATATGATGCAGAGCGGAATGCAGGGTGGTTGTTTTACCCGAACCTGTGGGCCCCACGCATAGAATAAGCCCGTAGGGCTTGGATATGGATTTTCTCATCACCTGAAGATTCCGCTCTGTCATTCCCATTTCATCGAGCTTCATGGCACCTGCAGAGGCCAGAATGCGAAGAACAGAGTCTTCGTAGCCGCCCGCAGTGGGCAGAGTCGCAACACGGAGCTCAAACTGGGGCAGTCCGCGGCGCTTGAACTTGACCTTGCCGTCCTGGGGCATCCTGCGCTCGGCAATGTCCAAACCTGCCATGATCTTTATCCGCGATAGCACAGCCTTGGCAAAAGTGTTGGGGATTTCCATAAAATCCTGGCATACACCGTCTATGCGGAACCGTATCTTGGTCTTCTTGGTAATCGGAGAGGGCTCCACATGAACGTCAGAGGCGCCTCTTTTAAAGGCTGTGATCAGGGCCTGATCCACCAGACGGACCACCTTGCCCGAGGCCTCTGTATAACCATCTATCTCTTCGCCCTCTTCTTCTTCCTCCTCCTCGAATTCGATCTCGGGCAAATCGTCGAAATCCTGCGAGGGGGCGGCATCCTTCTGGCTTCTTAAGGACTTCTTTTCCGCAAAGAAATGATTTATGATAGCTTCGATATCTTCCTTTGTTCCCACGGAAAAGGTGAACTTGTTGGTGTTAAATAAAGCCTTTGCATGATCCAGCTTGCGCAGATCCTTGGGGTCGTCGAGCAGAATTTCGATATGGTCGACCTCCCAGTGCATCGGCACCCAAAGGTCCTGGAGCAGAAAAGGTTTTTTCAAATTCTTCAAAAGTTCATAGGGAACTTCCATGCTCGGATTATAAGCCTTAAAAGGGCAATTATAATAAGCTGAAAGCGACTTTCCTATCTGATCCTTGGGGACCTTGAACTGGTCCATTAGAACCTGCTCGACGCTTTTTTTCGTTTTTTTAGACTGGCTCAGTGCCTTCTGGAGCTGGTCTGTTGTGACGATATTGTTGCGCAGCAGATAGTCGTAGCGGGACTCAAAACGGTGTCCGGGCTCTACCGCCTCGATTTTTTCCTTGATCTTTGGATATACAGGGTCGATGCTCTGGACAGATTTATAGCACTCAATTGCAAGCTCCTTGTAATCCCGCTGCTCCAATGCCTGGCCCAACTCATATTTCATTGCCGCCTTTGTCTTGTCATCGACCTTTTTTTCAGAGGCGATCTTATCGATCTCTTCGATCACGCGGGAAGGAGCAAACACCCCGAAAAGGCATTCCAAAACCTCTGCATAAAAATTTTCAAGCGCATAGTCTATCCCAAAAAGCTTTTTATACTCTGCCAAAGCTTCCTTGAAAAGGCCCAGCTCCTTAAACGCCATGGCGCTGTCGCAGATCTCGGGCGCACTTCCCCCGATGGAAAGTCCGGATTTAATATGGGTGACGTCTTCGCTGGATAACTCTGCGGCCGCCGCCGCCTGTTCGACCTCTTCGAGTTCCTTGCCAAGCGTGTCTATCTTCTCCCGTATCTTTGTGCGGTTTTCTTCAGCGAGATCGGAGAACCCTTCAAGAATCTCTTTGTAGAGGGTTACCGCCTCCTCAAAAAGCCCGTGAGTTTCATAGGCCTCGGCGGATTTCATTTTTGCGTCAAAACCTGATTTTTCCTGTGTGTTTTCCATATTTCAGAAGACCCTTAATCCAAACTCAAAAAATTCTTTTTTTCAAGATCTGAGAAATCCTGCCGCCGGACTTCAGGCTGTCTAACGAAGACTGCAGGACTTCGCAGTTCATCCGCACCATGGTAACCGGTGCTATATCCTCTATCAGGGTGATAAAAAATCCGGGCTGGATTTTTCGCACATATATACGCCGTTTTTCAAACACGAACTCTGCCTCCACGATATCGGCAAGCTCCCGTGCCAGCAGATTCCAGTTCACACGGTTGAGCCGGGACGCCTCATCCCTGTATTGATCGGAAAAACGGCTCAAAATTAGCCCCCCTTGGGCATCTATTACAGCAACGCCGCAGACTCCTTCAATTGAAAGAATGTCCTTGAAAATATCATTCATAGCTCTTCCCGTATTGATACCGCAGATGCACCTGAATCAGGAGTTTATAGCAGGACCAGCTCTTTTGGAATTAACTCACTTCGTCTATAATGCGATCCCGGGGCGTATCAGGTTTCATTAAAATCACTGCAGGCTTTTCGCCCGGAACGATCACGGATTGACTTTTTGCTCCCCTGTTTATATATATTGCGTTTAGCTCGCCGGCTTCGAAACTTGCCCCCATATTCGACGCCTGCTCTATAAGAAAATTCCATGCAGAATCTTCGTAAATGTCTTCCACGCCGTTTTCACTGACCAGAGATGAGTTTAACTTCTCCAGGACCGTATCTGCAGGCGATTGATTCTTGGAGCTTTGCTCTTTTTTTGCAGGGGTTTCAAGAAGGATTTCATCGGTTTCTGAATCTTCCGCGGGGGTTAAATACTCAGCGTTTTCTTCCGCACGGCGCTCGTTACTTAAATCCTCCTCAGGGCTAAAATTCTCGTCGTTTTCATCCTTGGTGCGCATGGCATCAAGCAAAATTGCCTGGAGTTCCCCTTCAAGCTGTTTTTCGGTTACGGGGCAACGGTTATCAATAGATACCGACACCCCGGACCAGGAAAGGATCTCATAGGCAGCGTCCATACCAAGCATACTGCCTATCCTGGCATTCATCAGTTCGCCGTCCCTGAAAAAAAGCACGCCGGTTTTGGAGCCGTTTTTGTTTTCTACCCGCAGAGTACAGGTCTGCTGCTCCATTTCAATGAGTTGCAGAAAAGTTTCCAGGGAAACATTGTTCAGGCTTCCGCCCTCGCTTTTTTTCTTAAGCGACAGATTGATTTTTTCAGCCAGCTCTGCGGCGGTAAACGGCTTTGTCATGTAGTCATAAGCCCCGCTCTTAAAGACCACTTCCCTGGTTTTGGGCCGATCGTAGGCGGTGATGATGATCACGGAAATGTCCGGATACTCACGCAGTATCCTGTTTAACAGTTCGAACCCGTCCATGTTGGGCATTCGCAGATCACTGACCACCAGGCTGATCTGTTCCGCGGCAAGCACCTCCAGGGCTTGTTTTCCGTCATGCGCGGTTATCACGGAAAATGCGTCTGAATAGCCCTGCATCTCTTCTTGCATCATCTGCAGCCATGCTGAATCATCGTCTACGATCAACACTTTCGGTTTCATCGAATATCACCTTGTCTTTTTGCCGGCAATTTCGCCTGTACTTACAAATTTATGTCAAATTCTTTAATTTCACCCGCAAACCGTTTGCGCCAGTCGTCAAGCCGTCTGTTCAACTGGTTTGACAGACCGTTGGCCTGTGCAATCTCGTTGATGCACTCCCAGACTGCATTTACAAGTTCTCCCCATTGCGCATCGCCTTCATAACTGACTTTGCCGCCCGCGTATCTGAATTCCGCAAGAAACGGGTCCAGAAACTCGTATTTATCCACTTTTTCAACGAACTTCCTGGAAAGCAGTGTTTCAAAATCAGACCGGATCCTGCGGTTTTCCTGTACCACGGATTCCAGTGTTGCCAAAAGCTCCCGGAGCATTTCAAGGACTCTTTCCCGGTTAATTTGCACTGCGCCTCCGGTCCCCTGCGGTCTGCCGGCTGTTTTTGAGCCCCCTGCGGCACCCTTCTGCATTTGATCGTTGCCTGCAGTCGATCCTTCTTCCGGTTCAAGAAACACTTCTGCTACATTGAACCTGCCGCCGTGTTCTTTTGACCGCCGGATCAGATCGTCCCTGTATTCCCTTGAGCGGTCCACACTGCCGCCGCCGTCTGCAGAAGAGCCCCCGATAACCTGACCATTGTAGAAAAACAGCAACCCTCCCTCCCCGTTGTTTAACTCCACATCGATAAAGCCTGTGAGCTGCTCTCCTTCCATTTTTTTTATCAAGCCCTCCAAATCGGTAAACTCGGAGGTCAGATCCTTGTAACGCGGTTTTGAATTGGGCAGATTGGCCCAGAAATAAAGCCTTTCGGGGGGAATTCTGTATACGGATACAACGAAATTATTACCGGCAACCATTTCTATTATGCGGCCAACGACCTCTTTTCCGTGCACCTTTTGCTTGTGATCCTCGAGATAACCGCTGACCATGCTCTGTTCGTCGAAAAACAACACGGCTTCAGCAGACGATGACCTAAAGTGGACTGTGCCGGCCCCCAATTCCCCCTGGTAATGCTCTATGAATTTATCAATGTTCAGATAATAGCTGTTCAGTTGTTGAATTACCGGTTTTTCTCTGGGTATAATAATCATTTCTCGCCCCGCTGACTCCTTAACAATTTTTTTAATATATTATTTATATATTTCTTTGCAGACGTTCAACAAAAAGCCTCATTCTGTCCTGAATCCTCGAAACAGCCTCGGCCAGATGACCGATCTGGTCATTTGCACGGACCTCTATTTCGGCTTCAAGGTCGCCTGCACTGATACGCTCGGCCGCATCGGTCAGGCTGTCGATATTTCGGCTCAGCCTGTGGCCGTAAATTAAAATGCACAAGCCTATGGCCGCGATGGCGCAGCCCAGTAACCCCATGCTGATGTTGCGGGTATCAGCGGCAATCTGTTCGGCGTCTTTTCCCAACTCTTCGATTTTCTCTGTAAACTCGTTCATATAGACTGATGCAATTACTGAAAACGGCTTTCCTTCGATCTTGATCGGAGCAACAGCCATATATTTCTTTCGCAGGTTTCCTTTATTATCTTTCCACATGTAATGGCCTGTGGAAATTTTCCGCCCTTTCGAAGCTTTGACAATGGAAAAAAACTCTTCAAATTGCTGCCCCAATGCCTTGCGCAACGTATCGATATCATCAATACCGATCAGATTCGGATTGGTATGGGCCCAGATAGTCCAGCCCTGCCCTTCTTCCGGTTCCTGAATCAAGCATGTATAGCCGGTCTCACCGAACTGCTGCACGGCAATCCGATTGAATTCCGGATCGTAGCTAAAATCCTCACGCTGCCGGTAGGGATTGAAGCGAAGATAGATTTCGCACTGCAGGGCAACATCTTTTGCTTTTTGCAAAACTCGCCCTTGACCGGAGTCGGCGACAATATCCGCGCTCTGATTCGTGATTTTTGAAACGGTTTCCTCGAGCCGCATCTGGGAGAAATAACCTGATGCCACAAGAAAGGCTGCAGGAATTAAAAAGAACAGAAAAAACATCTTCCCGCGCAGACCGATCCATCCTCTTGAGGCATGGTCGCCGGAACTTTCCGGAACGGGATAGGAACCCCCATCTGCAAAGCCGGCATCCCCGGGCTCTGCTTCTACAGGAGAAAGTCCGAGTTCTTCAGGTGCGACATAAACCGATTCATCTTCTCCTGCCGCCCCTGAATATAAAGACTCTTCAGAGGGCGCGGCCTTATGCCGCAGCTTCTCATCCTCAGTGTAGGGCCGGGGCTTTTTGTAAGTGTCGAACAATCTGGATAACTCAGTGGCATGACCGCACTCGCTGCATCTTAGCCTGATATTTCTGTCTCTATATTGCTCGACCTTCCCGGGATCAATATAATAGACTTTTCCGCATTCCTCGCAAATTACTGCCAAGAGCTATTCTCCCTGCTCAATTTTCGCCGGCATCCATAAGTTTTTCCCCGCGGTTTGTCTTATAAAATCACCTCCTACCTGCAGAAGGTTTTAAGAATCATGCCTTGATCTCCCGGAGTTTTTTCACCATGGACTGCTGAAAGGCAACCTTACGTTCTTCGCGCAGTATCTGGCGAGCCAGCAGGTCCACCAGCTCAACCGCCCGATGAGCTGGAAAACTTTCGGGATTTTCACCCATCTGGCTTATTTCATCCTCGATAACAACATCTGCAATAGGGCCCATGGCCTGTGAAAGCTGTGAGGAAAGAAAATCAAAAAAATCCTTTCCCAAAGTGGGCATACTTTCTTTTGCCTGTTCGCAAAGCGTTAAGTCATGCAGATTGTTAATTATCTGCCGCAGATTCTTCATGCTCATGTTAAGAGACTGGGCCACCTGCCCGAGATTCTTTTTCCCGTCGAGTTCCATGAGAACCTGAAGCATCTGGCTGTCAAGAGAAACTTCTCCCAGATCAGCGTGCACAGTCCTCTTTAGCACCATCCGGGAGATATCACCCGAAAAAATATTTGCCATATTCCTGCCTCCAATAGATTTTGGTTTGCCGGCCCATGAAATATCTAGGCACCAAGATTCTTTATGATCTGTCTTATTGTATGAAACTCCGCTTTGATGGTTTTCCGGAGTTCGGCCACAATATAATCTAACGCTTCCTGGTTCTCAAGCACGGCCGCCGGCTTGGGCTCTTCTGCAGGGAACTGTTTGTCACCCGCCGATCCTTCGGTTTCTGCCGGCTCTGCCTGATAAGTTTCGCCTTCTGTGGGGGGTTCTTCTTTAAGGTGCTCGCTGGCTTCGGTCGGTTTTTCCTCCGGTTTCCCGGCGATCGCGTCAGCCGGCTCAGGCTGCCGGGTTTTGCCGGCGGCCATCACCTTTTCCCTGAAATTCTTGAATTTCTTGATTTCCGCGGAAAGCAGGCTTTTTTTCCGTGATTCCGGCATATCCGGAGTCATCAAAACTTTTTCGAAACTCTTGAATACAGAAGCGACAAATTTTATGGCTTCAGGATGGGCGCGGGCCTTTTTGGCCCTGATGTATTTTCCCACAGATTCGTGAAGTTTTAAAAACGTGGAAAGCAACTTGTCGTGCTGATATTTCGACTGAAGCCCCCGAACTTCTTCCAGGAACTCCTTCATACTCTCATCGGTGATTTCCCAGTCGATCCCGAATACATACGCTTTGAGATTCTTCAGCGGATAGCCGGGCGGATCAGTCACATTATCCTCAGCAGGATCGGCCTGCACAGCTTGCCCTTTTCCAGGCGCTTCTGCAGACTCTCCTGCGGGCCCGGCGGAATCTTGCTCATCTTGTTCCCCGAACAATTCCTCGAGCCGGCTTGACACCTGGGCGCCGATATCGTCTTCATCCTTGTGCGTCAATGGAATTCCCTCCTATTCCAGTTTTTTGCGCAAAGAACTGACTGTGAGCGCAATGATTTTTTTCATTGTGACGGCAACATTGTCGCCGCGGATCGCGCTTGCCGAGAAATAAGGCGCTTTTATGCTGCTGTTCAGATCCTTTTCCAGAGTTTCAACCGAAAGTATCGGAATGCCTTCATCTGCAAGATCGCGTTTGTTGTACTGCATGACCAGAGGAATGTTGAAAAGGTTTTTGTTAAACGATTCCAGGTTCGCCTTGAGATTCTCCAATGAGCGGATATTCATTTCCCGGCGCAGGTCCATGGAATCCGCGACAAAAACTATGCCGTCGACTCCGCGCAGGACAAGACGCCTGGTAGCGTTGTACTTGACCTGCCCGGGAACCGTGTATAACTGGATCTTGATGCTGTGACCCTTTATTTCACCGATGTCAAACGGCAGAAAATCAAAAAAGAGCGTGCGGTCACCATAGGTCTTGACCGTGACCATTTCATTTAAAATCCGTTTCTTGAACTTGCGGTTGATATATTCAAGATTCGTGGTTTTGCCCCCTCGACCAGGCCCGTAATAAACAATTTTGACCTGGACCTCCCGCTTCTTCGGATTAATTAACGCCAAATCACCTTCCTCCGGAACAGCAGTTTATTTCAATTAAGCCGTTGCTGCCAACCCCGTATCTTCCCCCTGTGCAAAGAAAATCGCTCAGATCACGGTCTTAATCCGCTTGACAGCTTCTGCGACCTTCAGTCTCAAAAATCCCAGCGAGACATTTTTGTTGAATATGGTCAACAAAAGCAGGTCATCGGCCACCTTGCTAAAATGTATGCTTTCTTCTTCACCTTTGTGAAACAGCAAAGAAAATTCCTGTTCACCGATGATGTTGGCCATTGCACTGACCGCACCATAGTTGCCTGCCGCCAGGGCCGCCAGGGAAAACACGTCGTGATCGGCCTCCCCGCTGTCAAGGTTCACGATCACATTGCCGGCAAGATCCATGAGGATAACGCTTTGGACCCCCAGATCAATCAGTTCCTTCTGCAGGATATCCTCTATGGATTCAATCTGCTCCTTGTTGAAATCAACCGTAAACTCCATTAATGGTCACCCCTTGAAAATAAATGTTATACATCCCGCCAGCCGCTTTCCGAATCCTCTGCAACTGTATTTTTAGATATTAGTATATAAATATACATTAAAATCTCTAAAAAATCTCTAACATATTTTAATTATTTATTTCAAGTTTTAAAATAACATGCAGCCATGCACCCGGCCGCAGGCTAAAGAGAGCTGAAATAATGCTCCACAAGGTCTTCGGCCAAGCCTGTATAGCCGGAAACCTCCAGGTTTTTCAGATTTGCCCTTGCCGACTCCGTAAGTGAGTCAAGACCTTCTATAAAGGAGACCAACTCCTCGCGCGTGATCCGTTTGCCCCGGGTCAGGGTCTTTAATTTTTCATACGGCTCACTTTCCCCGCCGGCCCGCATGGCAGTCTGCACCGGCTCGGCCAGGAGTTCCGGGTTGGCAGCAAGATCCCCGGCTATGATCCGTTCATCGGCCTCTATCCTCTCCAGGCCTTTTAACGTACTTTTCAATGAGATCAGCATGTATCCGAAGACCGCACCCAGGTTGCGCAGAACTGTACTGTCGCTCAAATCCCGCTGATAACGTGATATCATCAACTTTACCGCCATGTGCTCCATGATGGAAACCGCAAGTCCGGCATTGCCTTCGCTGTTTTCGAAATCAATGGGGTTTACCTTGTGGGGCATGGTCGAAGAGCCCACCTCGTCCTCCTTTAATTTTTGCCTGAAATATCCCAGCGAGATATAACCCCACATGTCCCGGTCCAGATCGATTATCACCGCCGCGCATCGCACCATTGCGTGAAGAATCGCCGACAGGTAGTTGTTGGGGTTGATCTGGGTGGTATACAGCACGGGACAAAGGCCGAGATATTCTTCGATAAAGCGGGTTGACGCCGAGATCCAATCAATTTCAGGGAAGACGAAATGATGGGCGTTGTAATTTCCGCTGGCCCCGTTCATCTTCGCCTGAATGGACAGCTCTTCTATCGCGTTGATTTCATGCCGCAGGCGCCAGGCGAAATTGATAAACTCCTTTCCCACTGTAGTAGGGGTGGCAGGCTGACCATGGGTTCTTGCCATCATAGGGACCGCCTTGTATTTTTTCCCCAAATCCTCTATTCTTGACAGTACTTCCCCGAGTTCATCCAGAAACATCCTTCGCCCGCTTTTTACCATAAGGGCATAAGCTGTATTGTTGATATCGTCGGAAGTACAGGCAAAATGGACCCACTCCCTGATATGGTCCAGACCGGCATCTATAAGCCGCTGCTTTATGTAATACTCAACCGCTTTGACGTCATGATTGGTTTGCTTTTCGATCGTTTTGACAGCAAGAGCGCTCTGCACATCAAAGTCCTCATAGACAGCATCGATCCGCCCTCGTGCCTCCTGATCAACCTCGGCGGGATGCAGCTCATCTAAAAGAAACTTAAACCACTGAAGTTCAACATATACCCGGTACTTTATCAGTCCGTACTCGGAGAATATCTCCTCTATTCCCGCGGTATGCCGGGCATATCTTCCGTCTAACACTGATATCGATTTTATCGCATTTTCCTGGTCCATTATACTCCTATTATTAAAATTTCAGGATTTGCCCTTCGCTGTTGAACTTTTTTACAAAAGACCCCCCATACACCTAATCACCTTCCCCGCTGCTTAAAAACGCGGTGGGCCTTGTCTTCTGAATATAACGCTTTACTCCCTTTACGATCCCCGAGCACAGCTCCCGTTGATAACCGGGATCTGTAAGGCGACTGCACTCCCTTTTGTTGCTGATAAAGGAAGTCTCAATCAAAACAGAGGGCATCTGGGCGCCCAGCAGCACATAGAACGGAGCCTGTTTGACACCTTTGTTTTTGATCCTGCTGTAGTTATTCTCCAGGTTACCGTACAAGGCATTCTGGACATAGGTGGCCAGCCTGCTCGACTCGTTGACCTTGGCGTTTCGCATCAAATCATCCAAAATGTTCTGCAGCTCGCTGATATTCTTCTCAGAAGTCGCATTTTCCCGGGCTGCCACGGCTATTGAGTCTTCGTCTGTTGTCAGGTTCAAAAAATATGTTTCTATGCCGTATGCATTATGGTTGCGGGAGGCGTTGGCGTGAAGGGAGACAAACAGATCAGCCTTTTTAGTGTTGGCTATCGCTGTTCTTTCCTCCAGGGTAAGATATTTATCAGAGCTTCGGGTAAGAAGAACCTCGCAATTCAACTCCTGGCGCAACTGCTCGGCCAGTTTTTTAGAAATATCCAGCACCACATCTTTTTCATGCACACCCTTAATATATCCCGGCGCTCCGTAATCCCTTCCGCCGTGACCGGGATCTATAATGATCCTGCGCACACCCAAAGCCAGCTGCTTGGCAATAGAAGCCCCGTTTTCCATGGACGGCCCGGAATCGGCCGGGGCTTTTCCCTTTTTTTCCGCAGAGGCTTGTCCCCGAACATCGATAACAATGCGGAATGGATTTTTCAGAGAAAAAATATTATAATCCTCAAAAGACTTTATATCCACCACCACCCGCACGGTATCCCTATCATGCTGGCCGGCGCGCACGTCTTTTAACAAGGTATCATCAATGAGAAGCTGCTCTTGGATATCGTTACCCAGACGGCTGTCTTCAAGGTCCACATAGAGCCGCTGGTGCGGCTGATTAATGGATGGATCCTTGTTTAACAGGTTGTTTTTAAAATCTGTCTCCTGGTTGGCGTCAACTACCACCCTGGTATATTCCGGATTAGACCAGTAACGGATTCCTGTAACCGTGGTGGGATCACCCTCTTCCGGTGATGTGGTCTGAGCGGCTGTATCGGTTGTAACCTCTCCGGATGTGGTCTCGGGAGACGCCTCCTGCCGGGTTTCTCCGTCATCTTTCATAGCATTGAGCTGCTCGCGGGCCTGCCGGCTGTATGCACTAGAAGGGTAATCATCAGTTATCCGCCGAAAAACAGAGCGGGCCTTTTCCAAATCTTCGGGTTTATAGGAATGCTCGTAAAGCCCCTGATAAAGCTCGGCTGTCATGAAAAGCCCCGCTGCCGCCCAAGGTCCGTCCGGGTCTGTTTCATGTACTTTTTTAAACTTTCTGATGCAGTTCAGCCAGTTGCTGCGGTATTTCTTCCGCTGCGGGCTGTCTTTTAACTTCTGATAACAGGACTCTGCGGAAAAATACTGCTTTTCCGCCTCTTTTGTATCGGCCTGCCGGGGGGCTTGCTCCATCCGCTCCAAAGCCTGCCGGGCATCTTTGCTGTAGGCGCTTGACGGATATTTTTTTTCAACTTCCCGGAATATGGATCTGGCTTTTCTTAAGTCCGCAGGAGCATAAGAGTGGCTATACATCTCCCGGTAGAGCTTTCCCGCCATAAACAGGCCGGCCGCAGCCCATGGGCCGTCAGGATCCTGCCCTTGAACCGCTTCGAATTGGCGGATGCAGTCCAGCCAGCAACTCCGGTATTTCTGCCGCTGCGGGCTATCTTTTAGATTCTGATAACAGGACTCTGCGGAAAAATACAACTGGTTGGGCGTGGTGCCGATTGAGGCACAGGACCAGAAGACCATCAGCAAACAGATCAATGCAGCCGGAACAAAGCCCCGGAAAATCATTTCGCCAACCGTTTTTGTGCCAGTTTTGTTTTTATCCTTCAATCTGCGAACCTGCTGTCTTCCGGACTTTGCCCGCCGAGGATATTTTGCTGAAGCATATTCAAATAATTAAGCGCTTCCAAAGGGGTCATCCTGGATATCTCGATCTGCTTGATCTTTTCTATCACAGCACCCTCCGGTCCCCGGAAAAGCGGAAGCTGAACATATTGCTTCCTTGCACCTTTGCGTCCTTCCGGGCCGGCTGCATGAGATCCCAGCACATGCCCCTGTTTTTCCACATTTTCAAGCACTTTTTTAGCTCTTTCAACAACTTTTTCCGGCATGCCGGCCAACCGGGCCACCTGGATTCCGTAGCTTCGGTTGGTTCCGCCTTCGACAAGCTGATGGAGAAAAATAATTTCGTCTTTTATCTCCCTGACAGCAATGCTGTAGTTTTTGACCCGCTGTTTTACCCGGGGGAGCTCGGTTAATTCGTGATAATGGGTGGCAAACATTGACTTAACCCCCACTCCGTGCAAATCGTGCAGATATTCGGCCACGGCCCAGGCGATACTCAGCCCGTCAAACGTGCTGGTACCGCGGCCGATTTCATCCATTATCACCAGGCTGTCCGGAGTGGCGTTGTTCATTATGTTGGCTGTCTCTTCCATTTCCACCATGAATGTGCTCTGCCCCTGAGACAGATTATCCAGAGCCCCCACCCTGGTAAAAATGCGGTCTGTCACCGCAATATCAGCCATAGCCGCTGGCACGAAAGAACCCATCTGGGCCATGATAACAATAAGGGCCACCTGCCGCAGCACGGTTGATTTTCCGGCCATATTCGGACCCGTGATGACCAAAAGCTGATTTTCCAGATTGTCCATACCTACCGTGTTGGGCACGAAGCGTTCTCCCGCAACCAGCTTTTCCACCACCGGATGCCTTCCGTCCTCGATCCGGATTCTGCCTTCGGTATTTATCTGCGGGCGGATATAGTTGTTATGCACCGCGGCTTCGGCAAGGGCTGCTACAACATCGGCACAGGCAGCAAACTCCGCCGCAGACTGGATAGTCCGGTTGCAGGCGGTGACTTCGTCTTTTAACCGACAAAAGATCTCGTATTCCAGTATGGCCCTTTGCTCCTGGGCTCCGAGCACCCTGTTTTCAAACGATTTCAACTCATCTGTGATATAGCGCTCCGCATTGACCAGGGTCTGTTTTCGAACATAATGATCGGGCACATAATCCGCATAGCTTTTGGTAACCTCGATATAATATCCGAACACCTTGTTATAGCGAACCTTTAAACTCTGGATGCCGGTAGCCTGCTTTTCCGTGGCCTCTAGCTCGGCAAGCCAGCTCTTTGCATCCCTGGAGATGCTGATAAGCTCGTCGAGTTTTTCATCAAAGCCGGACCTGATCATTCCTCCTTCATTTACGGTGTGCGGCGGGTCATCGACCACGGCGCGCCCGATTTTTTCGGCAAGCCCGGCAAGCCGGGGAAAAATCGATTCATCCGGCTCAAGGATCTTTGCATCAAAAGCCTCCAATTGACCCCTGATATCGGGAAGGGCCTCCATGGACCGGCGAAGGGCCACCAGATCCCGGGCATTGCCCTGGCCCATTGCAAGCTTTCCGCCAAGGCGCTCCAGATCGGCAACCGATTTCAGGCCGGCCCTTACGGCCTTGCGCTCCGAGGAGAGCTCCACAGCCTGCTCCACCGCCTCTTGCCGCTCGCCGATGACCTCGGCATCCAGCAAGGGATACCTGATCCACCGCTTGATCAGTCTGCCTCCCATGGCGGTAACAGTATAATCCACCACCGACAGCAAAGTGGCCTGCCTGGTTCCGCTGCGGAGGTTGACTGTAAGCTCCAGGTTCCGGCAGCTAATATCGTCTATCCTTAAATACCTGTCGGGGAAATAGGTTTCAAGGCCCGAAAGATGGATAATTTCCTGTTTCTGGGTGTCCTGTACATAATAAAGCAGAGCTCCGGCCGCACTTACCCCGGCTTTTAACCGCTCGCAGCCAAAACCCTCCAAACTGCGGGTCTTAAACTGCTCGAGCAGGCGCTGCCTGGCATGTCCATGGGAAAAGACCTCGTCATCAAGATAGCTCACCGCCGTGTCGGTAAAGGATTCCAGAAACCGCTCATATGCCGTTGTCGTATGGGCCGATTCAGGCAGCAGTATTTCACTGGGAACAATCCGCCTGGCCTCCTCGAACACCGCCCCGGAATCCGGACTCTGACAGACCTTAAACGAACCGGTGGAAAGGTCCAGGCAGGAAAGCCCGCAGCCGTCATCCGTTATCACCGCCGACATTATAAAATTGTTGGTACGGGAATCGAGCAGATCGCTGTTTACAACCATCCCAGGCGTTACTACACGCACCACTTCCCTTTTAACCAGCCCCTTTGCCTCTGCAGGGTCTTCTGTCTGCTCGCAGATGGCCACCTTGTAGCCCTTGTCTATCAGCCGGCCGAGGTAAATCTCTGCGGACTTGACCGGAACGCCACACATGGGAACCGGGGTTTCTTCATGTCTGTTGCGGGCCGTCAGGGTTATCTCGAGCTCACTGGATGCGGTTTCTGCATCCGTAAAAAACATTTCGTAAAAATCCCCCATCCGGTAAAAAAGGATATAGTCAGCATACTGCTCCTTTATCTCCAGATACTGCCGAATCATCGGCGTGAGCTGGGAATTTTTGCCGGACTCACCCATTATAAAAAACTTATTCGCCCGTTTTTTTGTCTTTGGTTTCTGTCTGCTGCCAAACCGCCTCTGTGTCCCGCGGTTCCTCCTGGTCCTGCGATTGCCCGTATTCATAGACGCCGGCCGGCTTTTCCCGTGTTTGGGAGCCGGCTGCTATCTCGGCTTCCAGCCGGGAAATCTTTTTTTCGTCCGCCGCGATTTTTTCGTTTAACTGCCTTATGGTCTTCCTGGACCGAAATTTCCGGGGCAGCGTGGAAAAATAGGATATCAGAAGCCCTATTAAAAATACAGCCAGGTAATAAACACCCGCCGGAAGCTCGGGGGTCTTAAAGCTCTCAAAACCAAGATCAATTCCAAGGCTTTTTCCCTCAATAAAAAACTCCCTGTTCTGATAAACCGCAAGCGCCACCAGCATGATCACTATCAGCCATAGTAGATACTTTAACTTTTTCATACGTGCTTCCTCCGCAAAAGGCTCCGGTTTGACTCATCGCAGCCGCCAATCAACCAAACCGCATTTTGTCAAACTGATATATTGAATTTTTTGCCCGGAAAACTCAACCGTTTTTTAAAAGTCCGCGACTGTAAAAAACAGTTTTAGAACGCCCGGATCTCCGGACGCATCCGCGCCGGGGCCTGATTTAAAAAATAATGGTCGGTCATGCCGGCGATAAAATCGCGCACGATCTCTGCCGCACTGTGCTGATTTATATAATCGCCGGCCATGTCGGCAATAAAATTTCTGTATACCGGAGACTCAAAATTTCCTCTGCGGATGTCTTCTGTGAACCGGTCAAAAAGGTATTCAAACATCTCCCCGATTAACGGAGTTTCGCACTTGATCACCGGATTGGAATAAATCCGCTCGTAGTTAAACTGCTTCAACCGCCGCAGGGCCTCTGAAATCTCAGTACTGAAAGCTACCCGATCTTTTCCGTAGCTGTTTGATATCACGTCTGTGACCAGGGTATAGACAATGGTGCCGTTGGTATCCCCCAAGTGTCTTACACAGTCGCGCGGGATCTCGTCACGCTTGATCAGGCCCAGACGAATAGCGTCTTCAATGTCTCTTCCTATATAACTTATTGTGTCGGCAAACCGCATCACGCATCCTTCCAGGGTCATGGGCACAAGCGTTACAGGCCGGCCCGCGCGCCTGTCCTGCAATTCTCTGTCGTGGTCTTCAAAAGTCTTGCCCTTTGCCGGAACAAGCTCTTGGTCGTGTACTTCGCCGTCATGGCATAGGATTCCGTCCAAAGTCTGCAGACAAAGGTTCCAACCCCGGCCTTTGCGCTCGACCTTTTCCAAAAATTGCACGCTCTGGATGTTATGATGATATTCGCCTATACCCTGCTTTTTGCACAGCTCGCAGAGAAATCGCTCCCCGTCATGGCCGAACGGAGCATGGCCTATGTCATGCCCGATTGACACGGCCTCGATTAAATCCTCGTTTAACCCCAGAAAACGCCCGATGGTTCTTGCCGCCTTGGAGGCAAGCTGAACATGGAGCATTCGTTGAGTGATATGATCATTTTTTATCAGATAAAACACCTGGGTCTTGTCTATATACCGGCTGTATGCAAGCGAATGCAGTATCCTGTCCACGTCAACCGCATATTGCTGTCGGTAATCGGTTGCAAGCCTTTTTTCCGGCCTGCGGCGAATCCCTTCGGCACTCCTTGCCGCCATAGAAGAAAAGATTTGCTCCTCTCTTGTGTCGAGTTCTGTACGCAGCCGCTCAAGAGGCGGAGGCTTATATTCTGCCATTTCTGATCTTGTCCTCCATCATACTGAAGTAATCAATGCCGGCATGTGCGAAACCCGCCTTTCCGTACTTCATGTTGGCCTCCAGGACATAAAACCTGTCCCTGTATATGCAGATATCAATGCCCACGTCATTCCATCCGCACTTTCGCGCAGTGTCACGGGCCAGCCTTAACGCTCCCCCGGGTACTTTCCCTGTACGGATACCGGCCCCGCATGCCAGGTTGGTCCGGAACTCTCCCTCAGCCGCAACACGCCAGTAGGCATGGGAAACCTCGTCGCCAATCACCACCACCCTGATATCACGGTCCACAGGCAAATATTCCTGGATATAAGCGGTCTTTGTCAAGGAGCAGTATTTATCCAGATCATCCGGATTCCGGATCAAAAACACCCCGCGACCCAGCGAAGAGCCCCTGGGAATCTTTGCTACAAAAGGAAAAGCAAAATACGAAAGAATCTTTTCCTGCAGCCGCTTGCCGTAAAAAATCCTGGTTCTGGGCCGGGGCACGTCAAGTATTTCAAAAAGCGCGGTCTGCTTGATTTTGTCCTGCACGAATCGGTAATTATGGATGCTCGGAAAAATCGGCTTTCCCATGGCCGCAAACATGTCTGCATAAAATATGGAAGGATAATAGACTTTTCCAGCCTCCCGGATCATGGCGGCTTCTTGCGGGGGATAATCCGCAAAATTGGGCCGCACCCCAAGGCAGACAACACTGGGACAGGCACGAAGATGCAATTCTAAAGCAAGAGCCCTGGAATCGGAAATCATAGAAATTTTAAAACGCCTCGCTCAATTTTAGTCGCAGCCGGCACCCTCGGGCAACTCGGGAGAGAAGGTCTGTTTTCCCGGCTCGATATCCGTCCAGCAACGCTCCACCGAAACCCGTATCCTGTTTCCGTTGGCATCTGAAATATCCAGGTCAAAGGGCATAATGCGGGAGCCCGCCCGCTGATGATGTCTGATTTCAGCCCTGTAAACCAGCCCTTTCCATCCGAAAACTTTTGTTTCCAGGATATGTGCAAGATCCTTTGAAAACTCTACGGTCTGCACAGTGCCGGAAAGACTTTTTTTCAGGAGCAGAACCTTTCGTCCGGAAACCGTTTCATAGGCTTTTGCGGAATCATAACCCGCCAGCCGGACGCCGCCTCCTAAAAGCAGCACCATGTCGCGGGCTTTAATTTCGATGCCGCAAAGCGGCTCAAGGGAGGTGCTCCCGGCGGTTTCCCTGCGCAGGCAATCGCCGTCCCGGAAATGGAAAAAACATTTATCCCGCGTGCATATCATCCTGACAAACGGTTGCCCTGTAAGGCCCAGGACGCCGACTCTGAACCGGCCGTCGGGAGCGGCAACCCAGGCGGTCCTGCCTTCCAGGGAAACGCGCGTACTGTATATTCCGAGCTGCCCTATCGCCTTGTAGGGTGCAACCGCTTTATTTTTTTCCTTTAAAGTCTCTATTAGCCTTGAGGCTTCTTTTCGCTCCAACTCGGATACCGCGCCCGGGGGGCGTTTAGGTGCGCCTGCACATGCCGTGATTACAAGCAGCAACGCAACAGCCAGATACCTCCGGGGCTTCAAGGTTGCCTCTCCCCGGTTTCAATGGATTCGATCTTCTCTGAGAGCTCCGCCCTGCCTTCTTCATTCCCGGCTGTGTTTTCCCTGGCCCTCCTGTAATACTCGAGCGCCTTTTTTCTTTTACCAAGTTTTAAGTAGATATCTCCCATGTGCTCAAGGATGACCGGGTCGCCGGAAACTTTTGAAAGAGCCTTTTCAAGGTACTTGCGGGCATTTTCATAGTCGCCTTTTTTGTAATAAACCCATCCCATGCTGTCGAGTATGTAGCCATTGTCGGGCTCTATTTCCAGAGCCCGGCGGACAAGCGATTCGGCATGATCAAGCCTGACGCCCTTGTCTGCATATGTATATCCAAGGTAGTTAAGAGCGTCTGCGTTTTCCGGATCCATTTCTATCACGGACTTCATCTTGTCAATGGCTGCCTTGGTATTGCCCATCCTGTCATAGAGCACCCCGAGTTCATAATGCAACTCGACATTTTCCGGCTCCAGGGAAAGGCCTTTTTCCAAAATATCCCTGGCCCGCTCATAGTGCCCCTGCTCCTGGTAAAATGCGCTCAGATATGGAATCAGGCTGACCCGCTGCTTGTCGTCAAGCTTTTTCATTGCGGTTTCAAGGGCATTGATCGCCTCGCCGGTTTTCTTCTGCCTGTTTAAAATAATGGCCCGGTGAATCATGGCATCAGGATACAGGTCATCTTCCGGCCCAATCACGTCAAAATGCTTTATGGCGGCATCGAACTGCTTCATCATATAGCGGGCCGCCCCTGCCAGATAATGCAATTCCGGGCTTTGCGGGGACTGCTTGAGCATTTCAGATAAAACTCTGGTTGCATCGGAATAACGCTCCCGGGCCAGCAGCCTGCGGGCGAAATTTCTGATCGCATCCGGATCCGAGGATATGCGGTCTGTCAGTTTGGACCACAGACTTTCCGCCTTGTCTTTATCACCGCGTTTTTCATAAAGAAGGCCCAGCTCTATGGCTGCCGCCGTGTTATCCGGGTGCTTCTCAAGGAGCTTTTCATATTCCAAAATCGCTTTGTCCGGCCTGTCCTGACTCTTATAGGTCTCGATCAGCCCGAAACGAGGCTCAACCAGGCCGGGCTCCAGCTCCAGGGTTTTCTTATAGGCTTTAGCCGCCTCATTGAGTTCACCCATACCGTAATAGGCTTTTGCAAGGTAGTAGAATCCGGAATAGTTTTCCGGAAATCGCTTAACAAAAGGTTCCAGCAGATCCGCGGCTTTTTCCGCCTCGTTGTCATGCAAATAAAGCCTCGCCAGCGCCGGGTATATATTTTTGCGGTCCGGGGCTTTTTCGATTACCTTTTCATAAGCCTGTTTGGCTGCTTCGTATTTTCCTACAGACTGCCGAATGGAGCCCGCAATCACAAGCGCTTCCACTTCGCCGGGAGCCTGTTTGAGCACGGATTCGACCATTGCCAGGGCATCTTCTTTCCGGTCCAGCTCCAGATAGGTCAAGGCAAGCTCTTTTTTTAACACCGGCTCGTAAGGAGCCTTTTCTACCGCCTTCTCCAAAAACTCTGCGGCCTGTTCCGGCCGGCCGGCTCGGGCTTCAAGCCGGGCCCGGAGAAAATAGTAATACTGGTTTGCATGAGGACCGGAGATCTTCGGCCCGGAGATCTTAAAATTTTCGGTTGCCGCGGGGGCCTGGGGGGCTGGAGGCTGTTTTCCCGCTACATCTTCATGCTTTTTTACGGCTGTGCATCCGGCCACGCAAAAAAAGAAGGCGGCCAGCAAGGATGTCCAGAAGATTCTGCTTAAATTCATTTGGCTACTGTCCGTTTTCCTGCGGATATTCGTAGGAGGAAAAATCCGGGATCTCTTTTTCAAAAAAGGCTCTCATTTTTTTGACTATATTCTTCTCCAGCTGCCTGACCCGTTCCCGCGAGATCTGATATTTATCCCCGATTTCCTGAAGAGTCACCGGAGCATCGGTAAATATCCGCTTCTCGAAAATATCGAGCTCTCTTTCTGAGAGGTGCTTTGTAAATTCACCCACTTTTTCGCGCAGCAGTGTTTCTACTTCCTTGCGGGCTACCTGGCTTTCAACCGACTCGGTTTCAGAACTGAAAAAATCTCCCCTCTCCGTATCAGAGTCATCCTTTAAGGGTTCATCCATGGACACGTCCCAGCCGTCAAGGCGCTGGTCCATGTCGCGCACTTCCTGCTCTGATACTCCGAGACGGCTTGAAAGCAGACGTGTCTCAGGCATAAACCCCTGTTCAACAAGTTTCTGCTTTTCCTTTTTCAGCTTGAAAAATAGCTTTCGCTGTCCCTGGGTGGTACCGATCTTGACCAGCCGCCAGTTATCCATAATAAACTTAAGAATATAGGCCTTGATCCAGAAGGCGGCATAATAAGAAAACTTGACGTTCTTGTATGGATCGAACTTCTGGACCGCGTGCATAAGCCCGATATTGCCCTCCTGGATCAAATCCATCAGATTCTGCATCCAGGTCCGCTGGAATTCCATGGCGATCTTTACCACGAGCCTCAGGTTGGATGTGGCAAGAATATAGGCTGCATCCGGATCTCCCTCCTGAACGCGGCGGCCGAGCTCGATTTCCTGTTCACGGGTTAAAAGCGGATATCTGCTGATTTCTGAAAGATACCGCTGAAGCGGATCATATGGAACCAGGCTCCCTTCCGCTGCTGTTTCTTTGGGAATGGATACCGCTTCCTTCAACTTCTGAGCCGTATCAGTCTCGTCTTCACTCAGAGTGTCCACATCCACATCCGTTTCTTCCTCTATGGTGATATCTTCCCTGTGTTCTTCCTGATTTCCTGTCATTGAAATATTGTTACCATCCTTGATTTTTTTGTTTTTACGCCCAAGAATATAAATTGATATATTTTGATTAAAATTAAATCATTTTTCCCCACACCTCAAGCCGGTTTACCAAAGAGACTAAAAAATCCTGACTTGCAGAAAATTGGTAGTATTGACGGTGCCGGGATTAAATTTATTTTATATAGACAAAAAGCCCGGTTAGTGATAAAAGGATTTGCCTTATAGATGAGTTTGTCCGCGCCTGTAGCTCAGTCGGATAGAGCAACGGACTTCTAATCCGTAGGTCGGGTGTTCGAATCGCCCCAGGCGCGCCACTTAAAAATAAGGGATTGCAGCGTTAACCGCTGTAATATTTTTGAGTTATATAGAAAATACCAGCCTGCCTCCTTTGATAAAATTATTGTTCCGATAGTAACCCATAAACCCGAAACTATCAATAAAGATTCAATGCCGGCAACCTGGGGAAAAAACATTTTTTAATCCCGGTAAGTTTCATGTGCCCGTGTTCTTGCCAGGCACAAAGTCGAAGCCAGGCCGCTTGCCAGCCCCAAAATAAAGGCCCACGTATACACCCCGGTTATATCGATGGTCCAGCCGCAAACCACCGGCGAGACGATGGAGCCCAGACCCAAAAAAACCGTCCAAAGCCCGACCACGCTTCCGGTCTGGTTGCTGGGGAAAAAATCGGAGGCAGCCGCGGCATAAACCGGCCATACAGCACCGTAGGCCAGGCCGAAAAAACTCGTCATCCCGTACAACCACCATTTATTGGGGGAAAAACTCATCCCGAGGCAAGCGATTCCCATTATAGCACCGCACAACATCAATACATTTACTCTGCCCATTCGATCGGACCAGGGCCCAAGGGTTAATTGACCGGCAATGCCGAAAAAAGCGATAAGACTTACAAAGCGGGTGGAAGTGGCATAATCAAAATGCAGCGCTTCCCTTGCATAAACCGGCAGAAAGGTAAAAGGAACCAAAACATTAAAACCCACCAGCAAATAAGCCGTGCCCACAATCCAGAACCGTTTGTCTTTGAGAAGTGCTTTATATATTGTTAATATAAACTTGGCCCTTTCCCGCACAGATACCATTTGCTCTCTGAAACCGACCGGGTTGCGAACAAGGATAAAGTTCATTAAAGCCACCACAACGGCAAACGATCCCATCGCCAGCCACCCGGCCCGCCATCCGGATGCCGCGACAATAAAAGGCAGGAGCGTTCCCCACACGGGAATACCAAGTCCGATTCCTATGCTTACAAAGGAAAGCATCATTCCCCTTTTTTCGTTGGGCACCCATTTTTGAACCAGGGAAGCAACAGGGGCCCAGCATGCGGCATGCCCCAAGGCGGCGAGGGGGAAAAACAGGCTGGCCTGGGCAAAACCCGTAACAGAGGTCATCAGCAAGGCGCCCAATCCCAAAATGGCGGTAAAGACGGTAAGAATAAAACGGTAGTTATACAGGTCGGATAAACTCCCCATTACCGGAGTAAAAACAGTATAAACCACAAAATAGATCGCAAAAATTGTACCTGCCTGGGTTTTCGAAATATCCAATGCAGGCAGCATTTCAGGCAACAGCATGCCGTAGCCGTATCTGATGGAATAAGCGATGGAAACGGTAAAAAAGGCGGCTATAATAATTGCGTATGCGCGTCTGCTCAAAATAAACGACCTTTACTGGTTATAAATAAAATGTTAATATAACAGTTTATAAAAATTGAATCAACTTCAGGTAAAAAGAAAACAGAGATCAAACCATGTATACGGAAATGTTTAAGCCGATTAAAATCGGCAATGTTGAGATTCGCAATCGAGTGGCCATGGCGCCCACAACCACCAATTTTGCACAAGCGGGATGCCCCAGCGAACAATTTATGGCCTTTCTTGCCGCTCGTGCCAAAGGCGGAGTCGGCCTCGTAGTAACCCCGCCGGCACTGAACCCGTTTCCCGGCGGCGGAGCCCACCTGGTATTTCCAATGCTTTCGGAAAAAGAGCATATGCCGTTTTGGAATGAGGTGGCCGAGACTGTTCATGCTTTCGGTTCCAAGGTTTTCGGCCAAATAGTCGCAGGAGGCAGCGGCAGGCAGACAGCGCCCGGGAAGGCGTCAAAGGCGCCGTCACCAATTCCCATAAAATCAATACCTGAAGAAAATATCCCCAAGCAGGCCAGGGCTTACGAAGCCCGCCAGGGGCTGCCTTCCATGTGGGCACAATATAAAAATCTTTCGCCTCCTCAGGAATTGACC
Source organism: Desulfobacteraceae bacterium (assembly GCA_021737545.1). Lineage (GTDB taxonomy): Bacteria > Desulfobacterota > Desulfobacteria > Desulfobacterales > Desulfosalsimonadaceae > Desulfosalsimonas. The sequence continues at coordinate 34,742 of JAIPDT010000001.1, read as the reverse complement.
GCCGAAGAAATCGTCTGGCTGGAGGACACCTTCGCCAAAACCGCGCAAATGATGAAAGAATGCGGCTTCGATGGGGCAGAACTACATTTTGCGCATGGTTATTTAGGAAGCAGCTTTCTTTCCGCCCGCACCAATCATCGCACCGATGCCTATGGGGGCAACCTTGAAAACAGGGGGCGGCTGCTTTACAACGCTGTCGCCAAAACCAGGGCCGCAGTGGGGCAAAGTTTTGTAGTCGGGGTCCGCATGACCGGCAATGAACATATGCCCCGCGGTATCACCATCGAGGAGTCGACTCACATGGCCGGGAGGGCGGAACAGGAAGGGATCGACTATGTCCATCTCACCGGAGGATGCTGGGAAGCCGCCAAGTGGTACTTGCCTGAAGAAGACAATACCATGCTTGACGAAGCCGGGGCCATGGAAGCTGTCCTGAATATACCCGTGATCACGCCGTCCATCCACACCCCGAAAAATGTTGAAAATGCCATAGCCAGCGGGAAAACAGATATGGTCTCCCTTTGCCGTCCCCTGATCGCCGACCCGCAATGGGTCGCCAAGGTGGCCAACAAAGAAGAACACAAAATCCGCAAATGCATCCGATGCCTCGGCTGTCTGCAGCGACTGCGCAGGTCTCTGGGGCTGCGCTGCGAAGTCAACCGGGAAGTCGGCCAGGAGCGCTACAATTCCGAATACTGGCGGCTTTTTGCTCCGGGCTGGAAGAACTATCGCCTGCCGAGTTGAATCCGGCGCATTATTGATCATATTGTGAAAATCAGGAAGTAAAAACAGATTAAAGTAGAGGAGGAAAAATCATGGATGTTTCAGATGCAATTGCAAAGAGAAAGAGTATAAGGGCGTACCTGGATAAGCCGGTTTCTGAGGACGAGCTTGGAAAAATTATAGAGGCCGGCAGATGGGCGCCCAACGCAGGGGAATTTCAGATGTCGGTTGTTAGAAATCCCGAGCTTCGGCAAAAGATCAACGACCGGACACATAAGGCAATGCTTAACTCGGGGGTGGAATTTTTGCAGCAAAGGGCGTCTCTGCCGGGATACCAGCCTCTCTATGACGCGCCGGTGCTGATCCTGCTCTCCGGGCCGGCCGATAACCCCAACAGCGCTATCAACACGGCAGTCGCCGCAGAAAATATGCTTCTTCAAGCCACCGAACTGGATTTGGGTTCGTGTTTTCTTGCTTCCACCAAACTGGGAATAAATGGTGAGGAAAACCGTGATCTGGCGCAGGAAGCGGGGATCCCTGATAATTATTCCCTTCAGTGCGCGATAGTTGTCGGTTACCCGGCAGCCGAAAATAAATTCACTGCCGGGGAGCGCACCAGAAAGGGCTCTGTAACATACATCGACTGAAATGGACCGACTGACAGCCGCGAGGGATCCGGACTTTTGCATACGTTTTTTCGGGAAAAAAAATAAATCATGAAGACAGAGACCCAACACATACCGACAGTGCTTTCAATCGCCGGTTCGGATCCCTCCGGCGGCGCGGGTATCCAGGCTGATCTCAAAACGTTCATGGCGGCCGGGGTCTACGGGGCCGCGGTTATCGCGGCCCTGACCGCCCAGAATACCCGGGAAGTCCAAGACGCCATGGCTGTGCCGGCCGAGTTCGTGGAAAAGCAACTGGAAAGTGTTTTATCAGATATCCGCATAGACGCTGTAAAGCTCGGGATGCTTCCAAACAAGGAGGTGTGCGAAAAGATTGCGGGTCATCTGGCGGGATATCTCACTATATGCGACCCGGTCATGGTTTCAACCAGCGGGCACCAGCTAATAGATGATTCGGCAATTAAAGCGCTTGTCTCGCTGATTATTCCCGTATCCGACTACATCACCCCCAATCAGGCCGAACTCGAAATTCTTTACGGAGCTTGCCCGCCGGATGCTGAAACAGCCGGGGGGGAACTGCTTGAAAAGTTCCCGCATTTAAAAGGGATCGTTATAAAAGGCGGCCACGGGCCGAAACACAAGGATGAAATTACAGACACTTTCGTGTTCCGTGATGGCGAAAGTGTGCTCTCAACCGCTCAACCACACACGTATACAAACACCCGCAACACGCACGGCACCGGATGCACCTTTTCTTCCGCCCTTGCCTCCTATCTGGCCCAAAAGCTCGCTCCCTGCCATGCTTTTGCCAGCGCTGTCCGGCTCACTGCAAAGTTAATCGAGCTCTCCGAAGCTCACGGGATAGGAGGCGGACACGGCCCCCTGCTCCACCACAAATTCCGGGATTAAATTAAAGCAAGAAAACCGATCAATCCTCGCAGATAGATCCGCCCGCTTTTTTAATTTTCTCCTCGGCTGTTTTGCCGCCCTCCGGTGTAACCGGGCGGGTCGCGGAAAGAAGAAGAACGGTTTCAAAACCCTCATCAAGGGCGTCCATAACGCTTGCCTGCACGCAAACATCCATAGCCAGACCGCCCACAAGAATTCGCTGTATCCCGCAGCGGCGCAATTCATCTGCAAGCCCGGTCTGGTCAAAAGCCGAGTACTGGTCCTTGTCAAACCTGACTCCCTTGGTTACAACCACCGTATCGGAGGGCAGGTTGAGATCCTTGTGAAACGCGGCGCCCGGAGTATCCTGGATGCAGTGCTGCGGCCAGCTGCCACCCCGATTCTGGAAGCTTATATGCCCGACCGGATGCCAGTCCCTGGATGCGTAAACCGGCACGCATTTTTCCGCAGCCCCTTTACTCCAGCGGTTTAAAATTGGAACCACCTCATCGCCCTTTTCTATGGGAAGAGCTCCGCCGGGGCAAAAATCGTTCTGCACATCCACAATCAAAAGAGCATCACCATGTTTTAATATTTCTGCAGACTCTGCCATGATTTCATTCTCCTTTTTATTAATAAATCCAAGGTTTAAAATATATTTTTAAACATTTATCCTGATTTTTCAACAATACACGGATACCGCGCCTTGCTGATAACCTGATTGCGGTTTTGTTTTCCCGGAAATTTTGGCCAATACACTGATCAAATGTATAGATTTTTTATATTTTTAATTATATCAAGCTGAAAAATATAGCCTCCGTTCTCCGGGGCGGATTCCACTGCCAAAAACAACCCAGCAGTTATGGAGTCATCACAAATATTCCATCCAGGCACGTGACCCCAACGCTTACCGGGAAATTGGCGGAAGGGTGGCCCGGTGTCGGAAACGGGAAAATTTCGCGGCGCTGGCCTGCCAATTAATCGAGGTATCCCGGCGTCCGCCCACTGCCGGCGGTATTCGCAACACCCTGCTGCATATGTGGGGGCATGTCTCCGGATATTATTGTATACAGGGGTCAGCACCTATTGCCAACTGGTCGTTGCTGAGGCTCTTGCAAGAAACCCGCAAACTGGCCTGCCGAAATAACGAGCCCTATTTGATGGCCTCAACAGCCTTGAGCGAATTGGGCGCATGGCTGTGACCTATAGGAGAGAATCTAACTGTTCTAAATGCTATTGACAAATTTTAGATGGCTTCTTGACAGATTGTTTGTGGTGGGGGAGAATTGATTATGATTAATTATTTGCTGACATCTGTTTATTTATCAAAGGGGGGTTGAATTTTGGCACAAGGCACAGTGAAATGGTTCAATGAAAAGAAGGGTTTTGGTTTTATTAAAGATGAAGAAAGAGAGCAGGACGTTTTCGTCCATTTTTCCGGTATAAATCAGGAAGGGTTCAAGACCCTGAATGAAGGCGAACGTGTCAGTTTCGATATCGAGGAAACCGATCGTGGCCCTCAAGCCAAAAATGTTTTGCGAGAAAAGAGTTAATTTCAAAAACATTTTTGAACTGCGGTTGGGTCCTTCTGAAAATCCTTTTTAAAGTAATTTCCAGAAGTCTCAGAAATACTGTATTTTATGGCAAGGATTTTGCCCGGCGGGGAATGCTCAAAGGCGTCTCACAGGCTCTCTGCCTGTTCAAGGCGACTTACCTTTTACCCGAAACCTGCCGGGCTCTGATGATAAGCATGATTTCTTCTCTTTTCAGGGAAGTTCTTGACAATACACCTATTCCTGCTCAATCGCCTCGCGCACTTTTACCGCCAGATCATGAATGGAAAAAAGTTTCTAAATGAATTGCACGCCTTCGTTGCTCTTTGACAAAAATTTGTGACAAATGGGCGTTTCTAAACAGGTGACGATGATTTTTCCAGAAAAACCGGAGCAACCTCTAATACGGACTTTGTGGTGTTGAAACGTTTTTCCAGCCGGGGCTGCTGCTTGTAAGTCCGCATAAATGCTGTTTGGCCCGGGTTTTCCTGCACCGACCTTTTTCTTGTAGGTACTTTGATGCTCGAGCAATTCGATATCAAACATTCAATCCCCGGGTGTCTTTAGTTGCCCTTTTTTTGGGGGATACAATATATTCAACAGGAATTATCACGAGAATTGCTGCCGAAAAAACGATTCACTTGAATACCCCTTTCTCCGGTGCTACAAGAGATTTTTTAAAATTGAAAACGACTTTACTTAATGCAAAGGAAAATTCCAAATGAACATATTTGACAGCCACTGTCATTTAAATGACAAGGCTTATAACAAGGATCTTGACCGGGTAATTGAAAATGCCTGCAATCATGATGTTACAGCCATGATGGTCGTCGGGATAACCCAAAAAACCTCCCGGCGGGCAGTAAATATAGCAGAAACATATAAAGGGTGCTACGCATCCGTGGGCATCCACCCGCATGATGCAGACCAGGGCTCTGAGGCGGGATTATCCGAACTCAAAAAACTTGCGGCCAACCCCAGGGTCAGGGCATGGGGCGAGACCGGGCTGGATTTCAACCGGATGTCTTCGCCTGCAGATATCCAGGAAAAATGGTGTATCCGCCAAATGAAAACCGCGAATGAACTAGGGCTGCCCCTGATATTCCACGAGCGGGACAGCGGCGGCAGGTTTCTGGAGCTGCTCAGGGCTCATGCGTCCGGGGACATAAAAGGCGTAATCCACTGCTTTTCCGGCACGCCCTCCGAAATGGATCAATATCTGGAAATGGGTTTTTACATCGGCATCACCGGCATTCTCACTATTGCCAAAAGAGGGGAGGACCTGCGGAAAATGGCGGCCCGCATCCCGGAAGACCGTCTGCTGGTTGAAACAGACGCTCCGTATTTAACACCGGTACCGGAAAAAAACCGCATACGCAGAAATGAGCCGGCTTTTGTAAGAAGCGTGCTCCTAAAGCTTGCAGAGGTCAGAAATGCAGATCCGGAGCAGCTTGCCCGGGCCGTATGGGAAAATACCTGCAGACTGTTTGATATTGATACAAGACGATCCGAGGAAAACAGTGGAGGTGCCGAATAATGAAACTGGGCATAATCGGGCTTTCAAGCTCTGGCAAAACCACGGTATTCGAGGCCTTGACCGGGGAATTTGCAAGCCCCGGGGCAAAGTCTGAAACTCGAATCGGAACCATAGATGTCCCGGACCCCCGCATAGACGTGCTAAGCGAGATTTACCAGCCGCAAAAAACCATATATGCAAAAGTGGAATACCTCCTTGCCGGCAAAGGTGAACAAAAAAAACCGGGCAGCGAAGATGATGCCCTGATGAGGGCTGTAAGGGACACGGATGCCCTGATCCACGTGGTGCGGAATTTCTCCGGCTACGGCATGGACTCTCCGGATGCGGAAAACGATTTTCTGCTCCTGGATCAGGAACTGATGCACATGGACTTAAACGTGGTGGAAAAACGCCTGGAGCGAATGGAAAGCGAATCAAAAAAGGGCAAAACCGTGGACCACGACGAGCAGGCCCGGCTCGCACAGTGCAGGGAGGTATTGAAAAAAGAAACACCTTTGCGCCGGTTTTCCGAACTTGCAGAATCCAAATTTTGGCGCGGCTACGGACTGATGTCTGCAAAACCGGTGCTGGTGCTGTTTAACAACCCGGACGAAAACGAGTCTCTGCCGCCTTTGTCTGAAAATGTTTCAAAGGAGACATGCATGATCATCAGGGGCAAACTGGAGCATGAACTTGCCCAGATGGCCGAAGATGATGCGGCGGAACTGCTGGAGGAATTCAATATTGCCGCCTCTGCAACAGACAGGGTAATCCGGGCATCATATGAAAGCCTGGGACTTATTTCCTTTTTTACGGTCGGCGAAGACGAAGTCCGTGCCTGGACCATAAAAAGCGGCACAACCGCTGTTGAAGCCGCAGGAGCCATTCATTCGGACATACAGAAAGGCTTTATCCGGGCCGAAGTAATCTCCTATGAAGATTATGTGGCTGCCGGCTCAATGGCTGCCGCCAAAAAAAACGCCACCCTGCGCCTGGAAGGAAAAACCTATGAAGTGCAGGACGGAGATATAATAACCTTCCGCTTTAACGTTTAAATGACCATCTTAATTGCAAAGCGCCGTAAAAAATTACATGTAAAATACTGCATGTAAAATACTGGACAAAAAACCATAATACGACTATTATTAAATATATAATAGATACATTATGTTCCGGGAAAACAAAATTAACTCAAAACAAAAAATTCGACAGGGCTCTTGACATCGGCAGGCTTTTGTGATTTTTTTATATATATCATACTGGCTGAACTGTTATTTTTTTTTAACGGAAAAATTGGGTTGATTTATGTTTATAAAAATTGTATGTAAAATTACATGTAAAAAATACGATTTCCCAATTTGAGGTACAGCCGGCCGGCAATATATATAAGTCGCTGTAATAAAAAACTTAATCAAGGAGAGTCAAATCATGAGATGGGGAATGGTGATCGATCTGACAAAGTGCACCAGATGCCACGGCTGCGTGGCCGCCTGCAGGGTTGAGCACTTTCTGCCGCTTTGGGTTACATGGGTCAAACTGGCTGCATATGAAACAGAAGAAAGAGGTGCCGCAGACATAACAACTTTTCCGGTGCGCTGCAACCAATGCGCGGATGCTCCATGCGTGGACGTCTGCCCCACAGGCGCGACCTCCCAGCGCAAGGACGGTATTGTTACCATAGATGCAAACAAGTGCATCGGCTGCCGTTACTGCGTAATCGCTTGCCCTTACCAGAACCGCACGTTTATTTTCTCATGGCGGGACCCTGGTTATTTTCCTGGCTACCCGAAGACACGATACGAGAAAAAGGGGGAGGAGCTGTATCCCCATCAAAAAGGTACCACCACAAAATGCAACTTTTGCGTGGAAAAAATCGATTATGGCCTGGCAAACGGCCTGACGCCCGGAATTGACCGCGATGCCACCCCGGCATGCGTTAACACCTGCCAGGCAAGAGCTTTGACGTTCGGCGACATAGATGATCCCAACAGCAATGTTTCCAGGTTAATCGCCAGAAAGAATGCTTTCCAGCTTCAGCGCGTACTGGGCACGGATCCATCAATTTATTATATAGACGGGGAAGTGGGCGGCAAGGATAATAAAGCTCCCGAGCATGCCATGACAGGCATTCACATCCAGCAAAAGAGTACCGTGGATCCCAGGTCTAAACGGCTGATCGAGGAAGGCAGAAAAGAAGAAGAATAGGAGGCAAAAAATGCAAGGAGGTCGTCAATGGATTACACCCCATGAATGGATGACAAAGCCTACACAGCAGACCGAGTGGATCGAAGGCCAGGGGCTGCTGATCTGGATGGCTGAAGTGTTTTCAGCTCTGGGCATGGGGATGTACTTGGTATCTGTGGTTATGGACCACTGGTGGGGAGCACTGGTGGGTTGGCTTATTATCGTATTTCTCAAACTGCCCTTTCACTTTTTCTACCTCGGCAGACCGTGGCGATTCTGGAGGGCGATTCCGCCTTTTACCAAGTCATGGCACTCATGGATCGCGCGAGGCATGTTTTTTACCACCGTATTTTCTATTTTTGCACTGATTCAGCTTGTTACAACCTTCGTGCTGGATCATAGCCTGGTGGCGGCTTCAGCAGTCGGCACATTAACGGTTATAGACTGGATCATGCGGTTTCTGGCGGGTCTGTTTGCTCTTTTGACAGGTATTTACTGCGGATTCATGATGAGTTACTGCAAAAGCATACCATTTTGGAATACAGGTCTGCTGCCCATAGTTTTTGTGATTATGGGAATCGCTGACGGTCTGGCACTTATCATGGGCGTTGGTCTTGTAACAGGCGGGGTTGATTTTCATACACTCGAGATCGCCAGCCAATGGGCGCTTATCGGCAACGCGATTCTAATCGGAAGCTACCTGATCAGTGCATCATACCAGTCAACTATAGGCGAGCTTTCAGTAAGAGAATTACTTGTGGGGCGTGTGGCCTTATCCTTTTGGATCGGCGTAATTTTCCTGGGTATAATAATACCTTTTGCGCTCTCGCTAATCAGCATATTCGTGCTAAAAACCAATATCCCCGAAATTCTGATTATAGCTATTATTTCCCATACAATAGGGGCTTTTGCGTTGAAGTACTGTGTATTAAAGGTCGGCATCTACAGACCTGTTGTTACCAGAGCTCCGGTAATGTAGAGCTCCAAGGTGTTATATAATTAAGGAGGAACCAAATGGGCGAAAGAAAAGTAATTTATTCAACCTGTAAAAGCTGCCACGGCGGCTGCGGAGTCAAAGTGACAGTGGAGGATGGCGTTCCAATCCATATAGAAGGCAACCCCGACTCACTGACCCGCGGGACCATGTGTTCCAAAGGTTTATCCAGTATACAGCACATTGACAACCCATTCCGGCTTAAATACCCCATGAAAAGGGTCGGAGAAAAGGGCGAAGGCAAATGGAAAAGGATTTCCTGGGATGAGGCCCTGGACACCATTGCTGAAAAGATAAAGGAAAGCCAGGAAAAATACGGCAAGGAATCCGTTGCGGTCTCCCAGGGCACCGGCCGCGGCTATAACCGCTATATACACCGCCTGGCCCGGTCGCTGGGAACCGCCAACGTCATCAGCCCGGGCTATGTATGCCACAGCCCGCGTCTGGGCCTATACGGACTGGTCACCGGATACGGCAGGCTTTACTGCGATTACCACGGATGGGGAGGCGAGTTCCCCAAAACCAACATAATGTGGGCCAAGCAGCTTGAGATCTCCAGCGCCGACTCTGAGATGTGCAACTGGTTTATACAGTCCCTGGATTACTGCAAGAACCTTATCATAATTGACCCAAGAGCCAGTGCTTATGCAACGCGTGCGACGCTGTGGCTGCAGCCGCGCCCGGGCTCCGACTGTGCCCTGGCTATGGGCATGATGAATGTCATATTCAATGAAGAGCTTTGGGACAAGGAATTTGTCGAGAACTGGACTTACGGCTTTGAAGAGCTAAGAGAAAGGGTCAAGGAGTGGACTCCTGAAAAAACTGAAGAAGTCACCTGGATACCCAAGGAAAAAATCATCGAGGCGGCCCGATTATGGGCAATCGACACGCCGGGCACCATCCAGGTTGGAAGTTCGCTTGAAAGACAGGCCAACTGCGGCCACACCTTAAGAGCCATCACCTGCCTGATGGGGCTGACCGGCAACATTGAACGCCCGGGCAGCATGTGCAGCTGGGTTCTTCCTGACACCGGCTTAATCGAAGACTTCTTTTTGGAACTCCCGCTGACCGAAGAGATGCGCAGCAAAATTGTCGGTGTAGATAAATACAAAATGGGTGCGGCACGTACCTGCAACCCCGACACCATGGTCAAAACAATCCTGGGCGGAGGTGAGGCCCCCATTCATGTCTGGATAAGCGTTGGCGGGCAGCAAATTGTGCATATGGCCAACACCAAGGAGGTTGCCGAAGCAATCGAAAAAATAGACTTCCTGGTACAAGTTGACCAGTTTATGGGACCCATGGCCGAAGCAGCAGACATGGTACTGCCTGCGGCTCACTGGCTTGAAATCGATGATGTCTATGACATGCACCCGCGGTTTTTCATCAGCGCTCACAACAAGGTCGTTGATCCGCCGGGCGAAGCCAAGGCCGATGCATGGATTTTCAATGAAATCGGTAAACGCGTTGTACCCGAACACTGGTTTGACAACATGGAGGAAATGCTGGACTATCAGGTCCGCAAGGGCCATGACGGCAACATGAACTGGAAGGAATTCAGCGAGAAGATCGTTAACGGCTGCTGGGGCCAGGACCAGATATACTATAAATACAAGACCGATTATTGGCGCAAAGGCGGAGGATTTCCGACTGCAACCGGCAAATTTGAATTTTACTCCAAACGACTCGAAGAGCTTGGCTATGATCCCCTGCCGGTTTTCAGGGAGCCGGGTGAAAGTCCGTACCGCACCCCGGAGTTGTTTAAAGAATACCCTGTTGTAATGAGCAGCGGTTTTCGCCAGCCGTTTTATTTCCTGGGCCAATACCGGAATATTCCATGGCTGAGAAGCTTCATGGAATATCCCATGTGTCAGATGCATCCTGAAACAGCCGCCAAATACGGGATTTCAGACGGCGATTGGATCTGGATCGAAACCCCGCGCGGCAGGATCCGGCAAAAGTGCCGAACCTTTCCGGGTATTCTAAGGGGAATGCTGATGGCCACTGCAAACTGGTTCTATCCGGAAGAACCGGCGAACAATTACCACGGGCTGTTTATCTCCAATCCTAACGTACTTACCAATAACAACCATTTGGATCCGATGTACGGCTCTCCGGATCTAACCTGTCTGCTGTGCAGGGTAAGAAAATGTACCGAAGAAGAATTGCAGGAAAACGTTTTCCAGACAGAGGAATTCGGAACTGTTCAGAAAACTGTTGATGATTTAGACTAGTTCAAGGGTGATGGGCATCCTCTTTTAAAAAAAGAGGATGCCTTTAACTTAGACTTTGAGGCTTTCTATGGTAAAGCCCGAAACAAGCAAGGAGGATATTATGGCAAAAGAGGACAAAGCCAAGGTCGACGCCAAGGCTGATAAGACCGTGGTCCGGGGGCTGGCCCTCGGCGGCCTGCTGGGCGGATGTGATCCGAGCTGTGTGGATGTTAAAAACGGCAAGATCGTGCGCATCAGGCCAATGCATTTTGATTGGAAATTTGACCGCAAATCCTTTAACCCGTGGCAATTCAAGCGCAACGGACATACCCTGGAATCCAATTTCAAGGGTATGCCTTCTCCGTGGTCTCTTTCTTATAAAAAACGGACCTACTCTCCCAACCGGATTAAATATCCTATGAAACGAGTGGATTGGGATCCCAACGGAGAGCGCAACACCCAGAACCGCGGTAAAAGCAAGTACGTAAGAATAAGCTGGGAAGAAGCAACAGATATTATTGCCTCCGAGATAAAACGCATCATTAAAAGTTACGGTCCTTTGGCAATTCTGGCTCAGGGCGACGGACACGGCGAGTGCAAAACCATCAACACCCCGCATGGACACCAGGCACGACTGCTTGAGATGTTGGGTGGATTTACCCAGCAGGTCCGCAACCCGGACAGCTGGGAAGGATTTTACTGGGGGTCCAAACACGTCTGGGGCCAGGGACTTGTCGGCATGATGGATCCTTCGGATAACTGTGTTAAGGACATGACCGAGAACTGCGACATGATGCTGTTCTGGGGCTGTGACCCCGAAACTACTCCATGGGGCTTTGTCGGCCAGTTTGCAAGCCGCCTCTCCTATTTCTGGACCCAGTGCGGCATTAAACAAATATATATCTGCCCGGATTTAAATTACGGCGCAGCAGTACATGCAGACAAGTGGATTCCTGTTCTGCCTAATACCGATGCAGCCATGCAGCTAGCCATCATTTACATGTGGTTAAAAGAAGGCACATACGATAAGGAATATATCAGAACCCACGCTATCGGCATGGACAAGGTTGAAGCCTATGTTATGGGCGAAGAAGACGATATCCCCAAAACACCTGAATGGGCATCAAAAAAATGCGGAGTTCCCGAATGGACAATAAAGGCGCTGGCCCGGGAATTTGCCAAAAATACGACTTCGATTGCCCACTACTTCGGCGGCTCCATGTTCAGAGGCCCCTATTCTCATGAACCGGCACGCCTTGAGTGCATACTGCTCGGCATGCAGGGACTCGGAGGCCCGGGAGTTCACCAGACGCAGATCAGCTACGGCGGAATGCCGCGCGCTCAGATGCTAAAGAGCACCCGCTTTTTTAACCCCCAGTTGCCGGAGCGTCTCACCAAACCCACTCAGACCACCATCAGGGCATGGGGCAAGCAATTGATTCCTAAAACTCTGATACACAAGGCCATACTTGATCCACCATTGAAATTCTGGGGTACCGGCGGAATCGAAGAAATGGTGGACGACCAATTCGTGGAATACAATTACCCGATTGATGAAAAAGATGGCGGAACCGAAATCCGCATGATGTGGACTGATACTCCCTGCCGTATTACATGCTGGAACTGCGGCAACGAGACCATTATCGCGGAACGCGATCCAAAAATCGAGTTTATACTCGCACAGCACCCCTGGCTGGAAAACGATTGCCTGTATGCGGATATAATTCTGCCGACCAATACCACCCTGGAAGTCGATGATATTGTAACAAATACCCGTCAGGGTACCCAGCATCACAGCGTCATGCTCCAGAACCAGGCCGTCAAACCGGTGGGCGAATCCAAGAGCGACTATGAGGCAGTACTGGAAATTGCCAAAAAGCTGGGCAAAGAGAATGAATACACAGAAGGCGGCAAGACAATCGAGGATCTTCAGAAGGAAGTCTTTAACAACATGGAGCTAAACCAGCTTATCGACTGGAAAGATTTCGTCAAAAAGCAGTATGTCGTTCTGCCTACCGCCGATGATTGGGAAGAGGATCCCCCCGGCCTTCGGCCTTTCTATGATGATCCGGAGAAAAACCCGCTGCCCACGCCAACCGGGAAGCTGGAATTCTACTCTGAGCGCATTGCCAAGCATTATCCGTGCGACGAGGAACGTCCGCCAATTCCCAAGTGGATCGAAAAAAGCGAAATGCATGATGAGCGAATTTCCAGCTGGCGCGCTCAATCCTATCCGCTACTGCTCATGTCCAACCACGGCCGCTGGCGGGTACACTCGCAGGCAGATGACATCCCCTGGAGCCGGGAGGTAATTACCTGCAAGGTCAAGGGCTGGGACGGCTACATGTATGAACCGGTCTGGATCCATCCTGACGACGCTGAAAAACGCGGCATCAAGATGGGTGACATCGTTATGGTGCACAACGAGCGCGGAATTGTTCTCTGCGGCGCACGGGTCTGGGAGCGAGTGATGCCCGGTGTTGCATATGTGGACCACGGCGCAAGACACGATCCCATAATACCCGGAAAACTGGACCGCGGCGGCGCCATCAATACGATTTCAGGCGAATGGATTACCTCCAAACGCTGTGTGGGACAGGCCACCAGCGGTTACCTTGTCGAAGTCACCCGGGTTACCGGAGATATGATGGATCAATGGAAGCGGGACTATCCCGATGCCTTTGAACGAGAATACGACCCGGCGTCAGGCCTGCGCTTCGACGCCTGGATAGAGAAAGGAGGCAAATAATGAAAGCCTTTTATATTGACCTGTCAGTATGCAATGGCTGCTACTGCTGCCAGATTGCATGCAAGGACGAACACGTAGGAAATGATTGGACACCTTATGCCAAGCCCCAGCCCGAAACCGGTCAGTTCTGGCTCGGGATTACCGAGATGGTACGCGGGCAGGTGCCGAAAGTAAAAATAACGTATCTCCCAAAAATGTGCCATCACTGCGATGATGCCCCGTGTATTGCATCGTGCGATGTAGGCGCGATTCATAAGCGAGATGACGGACTCGTTATTATCGACCCGGAAAAGTGCACCGGATGCAAGCTGTGCGAAGATGCATGCCCGCATGATGCGATATTTTTCAACGAGGATCTTAATATCGCTCAGAAATGCACCGGATGCGCCCATCTGCTTGACAATGATCCGGAAGAATGGTCTGTTCCGCGCTGCGTGGATAACTGTCCTACCGCTGCCCTGCAGTTCGGAGAAGAAAAAGACTTTAAGGACTTCATTGCCGAAGCCGAGCTTCTCAATCCCGAGGCGGGCACAAAATCGCGGGTCTACTACAAAAACCTGCCAAAGAAATTTGTTGGCGGCACGGTTTACGATCCAAAGGAAAAAGAAGTTGTCATCGGAGCCAAGTGCACGCTCAAAGACGCTCAATCCAAAGAATCCTTTACAGCCGAAACCGACAACTTCGGCGACTTCTGGTTCCACGGGCTAAAGGATAACAGAAGCTACAACCTGTCCATTGAAAAAGGCAAGGCGCACAAAACCATCGAGGACATTGTCACCGACAAGGACTTGAGCCTGGGCGATATCCCCATGGAACTTTAACCGCCGCTGCCTGCAACAACAAAGAAAAGAGCAATATAAAGCCCTTCCGCCACAATCACGGCGGAGGGGCTTTTTAAAAGACGCCGCCCATGACAGCACACAAATTCTTGAGCTGCATTTTTGTATTCGCTTTTGTCTTCTTAATCGCATTCTACGCGCAGCCAGCCCTGGCCGGATCCTCCGGGAAATCCGGTGAGGTGCCGCTGTGGGAGCTCGGCATGGGAGTGGCACCACTTACCATGCCTTCTTACCGTGGTTCGCAGACCCAGGAATTCTACCTGGTGCCCATGCCTTATGTGGTTTACCGCGGCGATTTTCTCAGGGTGGACCGTGAAGGCATCAGGGGCCTGTTATATGAAACTCCCAGGCTGCGCTTAGATTTGAGCGCCGACGGGGCCATACCCGCGGCCAGCGAAGAAGGCAATGTTCGCGAAGGCATGCCTGATCTCGATCCCGTAGGAGAGTTCGGCCCCTCGATAAATTATTTGCTCCATAAAGGCAAAAACATCAGGATGCGGCTGCGGATGCCGGTGCGCGCGGTTTTTACTTCAGATTTGACTTTTTTGGATCACATAGGCTGGAAGGCGCATCCTCAGTTAAACATCGATTTCACGGATATTTTCGGCAAATGGAGCGTGGGGGCTGTTATCGGCCCCATCTTTGCCGATCAAGAATATCATGCCTACTATTACGAAGTAAAACCCCAATATGCCACAAAGGAGAGGCCCGCTTACCGGCCAGAGGGCGGCTACAGCGGAAGCTGTGTGCTGTTGTCTGCCAGCCGAAAGTTTTCCAATCTGTGGATCGGTATGTTTGCGCGGTATGACAATCTTTCCGGTGCGGTCTTTTCCGATAGCCCTCTGGTGGAGACCCGGCACTCATTCATGGGAGGCATAGGTATCGCCTGGATGATCGGCCAATCGGCTCAAACCGTGCCGGCCGGGCCCTGAAATCTTTACAAATCTGAAACCGGGTGTTATAATAAATTAATCAACATTATTGTTTACCGAATCAATTTCAAATCCCCGGGAGCCGGCTGATGGATTACATCAAGATCCGATTTACCAATGACTTTGACGATTCAGGCCCGGGCAGGAGCATGTCAGAGCTGTTCCAGTCCATGAGCCCCATGTTTGCCTTTTCCAAAACCACCTGGAAACCGCAGTTAGATATTTACGAAACATCCGAAAAAATCTATGTTACAGCCGAAATCCCTGGTGTAGAAAAGGAGGACCTGGAGCTGGAAGTAAGCCCTCGGGCCATCCGTATTTCCGGCAAACGCACCGGTGCACCGCCGGCTGCAAACGGAAGATACAGATTGGCGGAAATCCAGTACGGGCCGTTTGAAAGAATTTTGCACCTAAAGACGCCGGTGGATACCGAAAACATAACCGCCAAATATAAAAACGGCTTTCTCTATGTAGAAATTACAAAACTGCCGCACAGGACCAGGCAAAACATTCCTATAAATACAGAATAGACAGAGCCGGCACGTCCCCGGCAACCAAGAAGCGGAGGCGAATTACATGGCACAAGACGAGCAGACCGTGTCTCTTGACAGAATACCGGAAGAATTGCCGATTCTACCCCTTCACAATGTTGTTCTGTTTCCGAAAATGGTCCTGCCGCTGATAGTCATGCAGCAGGAATCCATTCAGCTCATAGACGAGGCAATGTCCGGAGACCGCCTTGTGGGGGCGATGGCAACCAGGCACACCGGGTCCGAATCAAAGTATGGTCCTGAAGACCTTTATACCGTGGGCTGCAGCGCCGTGATCCTTAAAATGGCCAAAACTGAGGAAAACAAGGCGCAGATCCTGCTCCAGGGCATAGGCCGCTTTAATATTCAGAAATACACGGAGACAGATCCTTATCTTAAAGCCCGCATTGAGAATGTAGAAGAAGAAGAAAACCGCGACAAGGAAATCGAGGCCATGATGGCCAACCTGGTCTCCCAGTACCAAAAAGTGGTGCAGATGTCTTCTTCGCTCCCCGACGAGATGGGCTCCATGGCAAAATCCATAGAAGAGCCCGGCACACTTGCAGACATGATCACCTCCACAATTGATTCTGATACAAAGGAAAAACAGGAGGTGCTCGAGCTTTTTGACATACGGCAGCGCCTGGAAAAGGTCACCCGCATGGTCAGCTACCAGATCGATATCCTGGAAATCGGTAACAAGATCCAGTCCCAGGTTAAGGGCGATATGGAAAAGCACCAGCGCGAGTACTATCTGCGCCAGCAATTAAAAGCCATCCAGCAGGAACTTGGAGAAATAGACGAATCCGGCAGCGAGGTGGAGGAATACCGAACCCGGCTTTATGAAAAAAATCTGCCCGAAGAAGCCCACAAGGAGGCAGAGCGTGAATTAAACCGTCTTGCCAGAATGCACCCGTCTTCTGCGGAATATACTGTTGCTCTTACGTATCTGGACTGGATGACCGCGCTGCCCTGGAACGAAAACACCCCGGACAACCTGGATCTGGAAAGCGCCGAGAAAGTACTTGAAAACGATCATTACGGGCTGGAAAAAGCCAAGCGCCGTATACTCGAATATCTGGCGGTCCTAAAACTCAACCCCGAAACCAAAAGCCCGATTCTGTGTTTTGTAGGTCCGCCCGGTGTGGGAAAAACATCGCTTGGAAATTCCATTGCCCGGGCCCTTGGACGCAGGTTTGTCAGGGTGGCCCTTGGCGGCATTCGGGATGAAGCCGAAATCAGGGGACACCGCCGCACCTATGTGGGGGCCCTGCCCGGCAGGATTATTCAGGGCCTCCGGCGTGCAAGCTCGAAAAATCCGGTTTTCATGCTCGATGAAATAGACAAGGTAGGAGCGGACTTTCGCGGCGATCCTTCTTCCGCCCTGCTGGAGGTGCTTGACCCCGAGCAGAACTATTCATTTACAGATCATTACATAGACGCGCCTTTTGACCTGTCAAAGGTCATGTTTATAACTACTGCCAATATTCTGGATACCATCCCTCCGGCCCTGCTCGACCGCATGGAAGTGCTGAGACTCTCCGGCTATACCCAGGAGGAAAAGACCAGGATCGCAACCCGGTTTCTCATCCCCCGGCAAAGAGGTGGCCACGGGCTGAAGGCTGACAACATCAGGATCACCAAGGGCGCGGTCAAGCACATCATAACCGGCTACACCAGGGAGGCCGGACTACGCAACCTGGAACGCGAGATCGCATCAGTCTGCCGGGGGGTGGCCGCCAAAATCGCAAGGGGCGAAGCGCAATTCGTCAAAGTAGGCATGCGGGAAGTCAGGGAATATCTGGGACCCGTCCGCTTTTCCTTTGACGAGATAAAAAAACGGGTATCCACGCCCGGTGTGGTTATGGGACTGGCCTGGACGGAAGCGGGCGGAGACGTTTTGTTTGTCGAGGCCACGGCAATGAAGGGAAACGGCAAACTTACCCTGACCGGTCAGCTCGGAGAGGTTATGAAGGAATCTGCAAACGCTGCATTGAGTTATATCCGGGCCAACGCCGGAGTGTTAAAAATAGACGAAAACTTTTTTGACACCCATGACCTGCATGTTCACGTGCCTGCGGGAGCGGTGCCGAAAGACGGTCCCTCTGCCGGGGTCACTCTGCTTATAGCCATTGCATCACTGCTAACAAATACCCCCACCTCAAAGGATCTTGCAATGAGCGGAGAAATCACTCTGCGCGGCCAGGTCATGCCTGTGGGCGGTGTCAAGGAAAAGGCCCTGGCGGCCCACAGGGCCGGGATCAAAAGCATTATCCTTCCCAAATTCAACGAAAAGGACATGGAAGATATCCCCCAAAATGTAACAGAAGAAATCAGGTTTCATTTTGTGGACAAGATGCGCCAGGTCCTGCGCATTGCTTTAGGGAAATAAACATGGCAAAACCTGCAATCCGTATATATGCCTTGCCCGCAGTTTTATTTGCCCTTGCGGCTATCCTGGTATTTTCAGGATGCCATACCGCTCCGCCGAAAAAAGACACGCCTTACAAAAGCAAAAGCTACAAGATCAACGGCCAATGGTACCATCCCATTACCGATTCACAAGGGTTCCGTCAGACCGGGTTCGCCTCCTGGTACGGAGCCAAATTTCACGGTCGCCGTACCGCCAACGGGGAAACCTATAACATGCACGCAAAAACCGCGGCCCACAAAACCCTTCCCATGGGCACTTTTGTGCTGGTGCGAAACAACGACAACAGCAAAGAGACCGTGGTGCGCATCAATGACCGGGGGCCGTTTGTTCGCGGACGGATCATAGACCTTTCCTACCGGGCGGCCAAAGACATCGGCATGATAGGCCCGGGAACCGCAACCGTGGAAATTATTGCCATGGAAAAAGGTTATGCGGAAAGTCCCGGCGGGGACGACGGAGGCAGGGATTTTTTCAGGGGGGATTTCACCGTCCAGGTCGGGGCCTTTGCCAACCACGCCTTTGCGGTAAGACTGAAAAACCGATTGCTAAAACACTATGACCACGTCGCAATAACTCCTTTTGAAAAAGGCGGCCAAACCCTTTACCGCGTCAGGGTGGGCAGGTTTTCCTCCCTTGAAACCGCGGAAAAAACCGAGGACAGACTGATTGAATACGGTCACAAAAACGCATTTGCAGTGGCCTGCGACGACGGTTAAGAAAATTCACCTGAAACCCGGAAATGCAGAACTTGGAAGAGCGGTTTTATTTTAAAAATGCCGAAATAAACGATGCAGGCTATGATCTGCAGGCTGATGAAGATCGGCTGGCCGCATGCCGCATACGGCAAATTCTGGAGCAGGCCGTCTCGAGCGGGCACGTCTGTATTCCGGAAGAATGGCTCAGACAAAGCCTGGACCAGCGATTTGAACTGGACTGGGAAGCCATTGAAAATGCGCTGGACCGATTGGCAGAGGCGGGTGAAGTGGTCATCGAACCCGGCGGGGAAACCGGGACGCGGGTATATCCTGCCGCCATGCACAGAGCGGAATACGCGATCGCCGGCCGTCTGGCCGCCATGATGAGCGTGCCTGCAGATCCACCCGAAGAAATCGTGGAAAAACTCACGGACAGGATTGAAAACCGTTTTGCGGTAAGGCTTTCAGACGAGCAGAAAACCGCCCTGCAATCGGTGCTCTCCTCGCGTGCCTCGATAATTACAGGCGGGCCCGGCACCGGGAAAACCACCCTGATCCGGGCGGTTGCAGCATTGTTCGGACAGACCGGCAACCGGGTATGTCTTGCGGCCCCTACGGGACGGGCGGCAAGGCGCTTAAGCGAGATCGCTGCAAGGCCGGCCCATACCGTTCACAAGCTGCTCGGCTATCACCTGGAGACCCACAGTTTTGACAAGGACCCGGACAACCCGGTTGAAGCCGACGTTCTTATAATAGACGAGGCTTCCATGATAGATGCGCAATTAATGTATCACCTGCTGCGGGCCACCAGAGTCGACTCCCGGCTTATCCTGGTGGGAGATGTATTCCAGCTACCGCCCGTGGGTCCCGGAAATGTGCTTTCCGACATCATAGAATCCGGGATCATACCCGTACATCATCTGACAGAAATCTTCAGGCAGGCGGCCCAAAGCACCATTGTACAAAATGCCCATCAAATTCGCAAAGGGAGTCGCCCGGAGCTGGCACCCTTTGAAAACATGGAAGACGAAAGGGACTTTTTTCTGCTCGAAGCCCCGGGGACCGAAAATGCGGCCGCGGCAGTCGTGGAACTATGCACGCGCAGGCTGCCGGATATATACGGATTTGTACCCGGAAAAGAGATTCAGGTATTAACACCTGTCCACAAGGGAGTTGCCGGAACAATCAACTTAAACCGCGAGCTTCAGAAAGCGATAAATCCCGGCACCGGCGGAATAACCGGCGAAAATTACATTTTTAAACAGGGCGACCGGGTGATGCACCTTAAAAACGATTACTCCAGGGAGGTATTTAACGGAGATACGGGCAATATCACCGGCATCAACCATGTACGGCAACGGTTGCGCGTGGATTACTTCGGCCATGAGGTATCTTACGATACCGAAGATCTCGGGGACCTGACACTGGGATATGCCATATCAGTGCACAAATCCCAGGGCTCTGAATACCCGGCGGTGATTCTGCCCATGATAACCAACCATTATGTAATGCTTCAGCGCAATCTTTTATATACAGCCATTACAAGGGCAAAACATCTGGTGATCCTGGTGGGCAGCGCCAAGGCCGTAAACATCGCCCTTAAAAACGATAACCCTGACCGGCGACTTTCAGGCCTGGCAGAGCGGTTAAAAAACCTTACAGCATAAACCGGGAAACGGATTTTGGCTTGCATCCCTCTTTAAAATCTCCTATACATATTAATATTTCCAACTGGCAGAAACTATTAAACTGCAATAGTGTTTTTTAAATCATTATGAAAAAAATCTTAATTCTTACCATATTTGCTCTATTGCCTGTGTTGGCGGCATCTTCGCTCCATGCCCAGACCCATTACGTAAACGATCTCATGGAAATAACAGTAAGAAGAGGCCCCGGACTGGACTACCGTATTATAAAAATGATCAAGTCCGGGCATAAATTCGAGGTTCTGGGACAAGAAAAAAAATGGACCAATGTCCGGCTGCCGGACGGCACAACAGGATGGGTATTCTCGCAGTATGTAACGGACCAGAAGCCTGACAGTCTTGCTACAGAGGATTTGCGCAAGCAAGTCGAGTCGCTGAATCAGAAAGTAAGTTCCCTTAAGGAAGAAAACCAAAGACTTATAAAGCGCAATCAGGAGCTCGCCAAAAGCCTGGAAAAAACGCAAAATGAGCTTAAAGGGATCAGGAAGGAATATAAGGAGCTCGAAGACGAATCCAAAGACTTCCTTAAATTAAAAGAAGAATACGAAGCCCTCAAGAAAAGCGCAAAGGAAAAAGACCAGCGCATCAAAACCCTGGAACAGCGGATAAGCGACGCATTTTTTTCCTCCGGCTTCAAGTGGTTTCTGGCAGGCGCCGGAGTCCTGGTCCTGGGCATCATCCTGGGCCGCACTGCAGGTTCAAGAAAAAAACGCTCCTCTTTGTTCTAACCCGGGGCCGGCAAAAACAGATATGGAACACAGATTCGATTTCCTGGTTGTTGGCAGCGGCATTGCCGGCCTAATGTTTGCATTGAAAGCCGCCGAACAAGGTAGCGTCGCAGTAGTCACCAAAAGGGGGTTGACAGACAGCAGCACCGCCCACGCTCAGGGAGGGATCGCCGCAGTATTTGCCCCGGAAGACACATTTGAATCACATATTGCGGACACAATTGCCGCGGGCGACGGCCTGTGCAATGAAGACGTGGTTAAAATGGTGGTCCGGGCCGCCCCGGCACGAATCCAGGAACTTCTGGAACTCGGGGTGGACTTCAACAGGAGCGAAGACCGGCCGGATCTGGATCTTTGCCGTGAAGGCGGGCATTCTTTCAACCGCATTGTGCACGCCCACGACACAACCGGCCGCGCGGTGGAAGAAGCGGTGGCAGAACAGGTGCGCGCCCGCAAAAATATTACTATTTTTGAAAATCATATCGCGGTAGACTTAATCACCCGCTCCACAAGGCTAAACCGCGGCCTGATCATAACCACTCACGAAGATTACTGTTACGGAGCCTATGTGCTCGAAAGGCACACAGGGCGAATCCATACTGTTCTCGCCTCGGCTGTCGTGCTTGCCACCGGCGGCTCGGGCAAAGTGTATGCCTATACCAGCAACCCGGACGTGGCAACCGGCGACGGCATTGCCATGGCCTACCGGGCCGGAGCGGCGATAACCAATCTTGAGTTCGTCCAGTTCCATCCAACCTGCCTGTATCACCCGGCAGCCAAAAATTTTTTGATCTCCGAGACCGTGCGCGGGGAGGGGGGCATCCTGCGCGACTCAGAAGGCCGGGCCTTTATGGAGGACTATGCGCCTGAAAAGGAACTGGCCTGCAGGGACGTGGTGGCCCGGGCAATTGACTCCGAGCTGAAAAAAAAGGGTGATGAAGCTGTTTTTCTGGATATCTCCCATAAAGACCCGGACTTTATCAAATCCCGCTTTCCCCACCTGTATGCCAAGTGCCTGGAGTTCGGAGTCGACATGACCCGCGAACCGCTGCCCATAGTGCCTGCAGCACATTACATGTGCGGCGGCGTGGCAACCGACATATTCGGCAGAACCAATATCCAGCGTCTTTATGCCATAGGCGAAACTGCCTGCACAGGTCTTCACGGCGCAAACCGCCTGGCAAGCAACTCGCTTCTCGAAGCCCTTGTATACGCCCATCAGGCGGCCCAAAAAGCCATAGAAGAAATAAGCGGCCCGGAAAACGAAACAGCAACGGATATCCCGTTGTGGGACGATCTGGGAACCATGGACAGCGACGAGGCCATTGTAATCTCGCATACCTGGAACGAAATCCGGCGCCTGATGTGGAACTACGTGGGAATCGTACGTTCGGACAAGCGTCTGGAACGCGCCAGACGCAGAATCGAAATCATAGGCGAAGAAATACAGGAATACTATTGGAATTTTAAGGTAACCCCGAACCTGATCGAACTGCGCAACATTGCGCTGGTGGCCGAACTCGTCATCCGGTGCGCCCTGCACCGAAAGGAAAGCCGGGGACTTCACTACAACATTGCATACCCGTCCAAAAACGACCTTCGCTGGAAAAAAGACACCGTGCTCCGCCGCCCCTTTGTGGGATAGATCACATAGCTTATAAATCGGAATCCCATACAAGCCATTATTTCATGGTCGGTAAATGGACAAAAATGTTGACACGTAAGTCCTGAATATCCTAATTAACATAACAATACTGATTTTTTGAATTTTCTGTTTTCCGGTTCTATCTCAAATATTTCCCAGGATTGCTGCAGCAGGTACAGAAGCCGCCCCCACATCTCAACAATTGGATCATGCAGGAAAGAGTCGCATAGTGGCAGACAAAAAGGAAATTTCATCCACGGAAAAACTGCTCAAGACAATCCGCAGCAGCGGCGATAAGGAGACGAATTCCCAACCTGAAGAGCATTCCGCTCCCGGCCCCGGAAAACATTTTAAACAGAGATGGCTTCCTTCCCGGTCCCGGGGATTTCTGGGTGTGGAAATATTCCGTGACCGGCTCAACCTGGTTCACACGAGCAAGGGGAAAACCGGCTGGCACACGGTTGATGCCGACTCCGTATCCCTGCCCGAGGGCCTTAGCCTTGAACACCCCGATTTTCCGTATTTTTTAAAAACCCGGCTACAGAACATGATTAAGCCGGGAAAAACCGATATCTGGGTCTGCCTTCCGCCTTCAAAGGGCGAAATATGGAACGTACACGTACCAAAGGTCAAAAAGAGACTTACCAACGCCGTGTACTGGTCCGCCAGGAAGGAAAAAAGCTTTGATGAAAACGAATATTTCTTTGATTACCGGATCAAGGACGAAATAGCAGATCAGGGTATTCAGAAACTGGTTGCCGAAGTATGCATTGCCTCGGCCCGTGAAATCCGCCTGTACAAAGAAATCTTCTCCGAAATCGGATATCCGCTTGCCGGCATCACCCTGCCCGCGTTTTCCCTGGAGAACCTGTTTATCCACAAATTAATCGATCCGGGCGACGACCCTTACGCCGTACTTTATATCGGCGAAGACGCCTCCTATATAGACATCCACGGACGGCATACAACACTTTTTAACCGCGTTATCAAAACCGGCAGAGACAGCATTCTGGATTCGCTGATCATGGAGCACACCGGTCAGGGCGGAGAACAGGAAGATACGGAAATACCGGGACTTCAGACTGAAGGGCCCGCGGAGGGCCGGGCGCTGATATCCCGACAGCAGGCGGCCCGGCAATTAAAGGGGCAGGGAAACGGCAGCCCGGAAAAATCGGCTCCCGAAGCTGATGCAGATGTTTCCGGCCGGCAACTTTTTGATTCGATCAGACCTGCCCTGGAACGTCTGGCAAGACAGCTGGAAAGGACCATAGACCATTCGGTCAATGTACTAACCCACCCCGCCCCGGAACGTATTTATATTTGCGGCGGCATTTCTTTTCTTCCCGGGCTTGAGGAATTTTTCAGCGAGCAGCTCGGCATTCCCGCCGAAATCATGGATATCCTGGGCCGGCAGACTGAAGCTACGGCCGCAGAAATCCGGCTTTTGGAGCACGACGAACGGCTAAGCCTCGTATCCACAGCGGCACTGGCCATGCCGTCGGAGAAAACTATTAATTTTCTGCATACCGCCGGCGACATGGACAGGGAACGGGAAGCCCTGCGTAATACCAATCTGATAGCCGCGGCATGCGCTATTTTGTTTGTTTTAACAGCGGGCTGGTGGTGGATGGCCCGGCACGAACTGGAGCTGGCGCGTAAAAAGACCGCGGAAGTTCAACAACAAATGGAACAGTATTCACCGAGAATTCAAACAGAGGATATAGCCCGGCTTGCAGGCAGACTGGAGGAAAAAAAGAACGAATTGCGCGCCTACAGCCGAAAGCTCCAGCCCGTTGCCGTGCTAACGGAGTTAAACCAGGTGACCCCCGAGAACATCGAACTGCTCAATGTTCGTATGGAACCGGGAAACAACGGAAACACGAAGGGGAACAACAAGGCAGGAGCTTTGATGGTGGAGGGGTTTGTCCGCAGCGATCCGTCCCTGTTTGAAACACACCTTACAGGATATCTTCTAAGACTTCGCCGTTCACCGCTGTTTGTGGATTCAAACATCCGAAAAAGCGCCCCGGAAACTTTGAATACAGGGGATGATGTGTACAGGTTCACCATAAACATCGATTTAAAGCAGGCATGAAATGAGCCGATGGTTTGAAATCAGCGCAAACCGGCGCGCTCTTGCCTATATCCTGTTCAGCGGGGTGGTACTCGGCGCAATGTTTTTTCTGGGCATTCAGCCGACCCGTCAGCAGATCGCCCAAACCGAGAAAAAAACCGAGCGCCTCAAGGCCGGCATCGAGGAGCAGAAAATATTTTATCCCCTGTATCAGCGCCTGCAGAAAAAAACAGCAAAGGAAACCGATATTGACGGGCTTGCCTCCCGGGTCCCGAAAACGGAGGCGCGTGAATTTACCATAGACAATGTTTCGGCCATATTATCCGAATTTGCGGCACGCGCAGGCATTCAACAATCCTCCTTTTCTCCGGTACCGTCATCCATGAGCCGGGGATCCGAGAAATTGCTCGTAAACGGTCGGCTGGAAGGAAGTTACCCGGATTTCCGGGACTTTTTAATCAGTCTGGTCACAGCATCCGATTTCCGGGCGCTTGAAATGATGAGAGTGCAAAGCGGCACCCGGAATCCAAAGTATCGGCTGCGGATATGGGTGACCGTAAAATAAAAACCGTTTGATCAAAAAATATATCCGGCACTGCGTGCGCTTTTGTTTAAATAAGAAGGACCACGATGGGAACCAGAGAAAAGATACTGGTGGGGCTTATGATTCTTGCTGTGGCATACGGCGCAGTCGAGTTGTTTTTCATCCCGCCGGAAAAAAGCGGCAATAATAAAACATCCGGTCCGGACGTTGAAGCGGCCAGACAAATGACGCAAAAAATCAACGCCCGGATTGACCAGGCAGACCTGAGCCCCCGGCAAGAATATATCCTGGAGCTGACCGGCCGGAAGTGGCAACGCGATCCCTTTTATGTGCTGGCACAACAGGAGGAGGTTTCAAAAACCGGCTCAGAGAACGAGCCCCCAGCTCAAAACCTGAAATACACAGGCTACCTGGAGATCGGGGATACGAAAATGGCCATTATAAACGGCGTGGAATACCGGACAGGACAAAGGCTTGAACCGGGCGCCGGAATGGTGCAAAGCATTTCGCCGGAAAAAGTTGTGATAAAATCACTGGACACCGGGCAAAAAACATCTGTACCTTACAGTGAATAGTGGTAGGAGATATGAGATATATGGTCTTACGGATAACATGACCGTAGGCGGGGTTTGATGGTTTTGTAAAAAGTGGATTTCTTCGCTACTTGATTATTAACGAGTCCTAAAGAAGCCCAAGGGCGGGGGGCTGTTTTTGAAGCCACATTAAACGGTCAGGAGCAAAAAAATTGCCCCCGACCGCCGGACTTCCTTTTAAGCAAAATTACCGCGGCGGGGGAATAAAGAACTTTTTTACGAAGCCATCAAGATTTAGGAGAATATTTTATATGCATCATAAACAGGATGAATTTATAAACGGTCCGATTAAAAAATGGAACTTGTTTTTTTTGGTCCTCCTGATCAGTGCCGCAGCCTTTTATTCGGCCGGATGCGCCTCTTCGACTGATAAGACCAGTGACAATTTTGCGGACAAATGGCTGGAAAAGGCTGAAAAATCCAGGGCGCATTCTCCGCCTGCAAAAGAGGGGGAGGTGACCGAACTGGGAGAAATCAGGGAAGACCAGGCCGAGACCCCCGCGCCTGCCCAGGAAAAGCCCCTGCCCCAACAAAAAGTCACCCTGCACCTGCGGGATGCCCCGGTGCCCGCAGTGCTGCGGGCCATGGCCAAGGCGGCAGACCAGAACATCCTGGTAAACGAAACCGTCGGCGGCACCATGAGTATCAACATCGAAAACATCCCGTGGGATGATGCATTTAAAGGGATACTGGAATCCGAGGGACTTACCTACGGCTGGAAAGGCGACATCCTCAGGATTAAAAGCATGGCTGATCTGAAGAGATCCCTGGAGATGTCCAACCTGCAGCAGCAGGTAAAAACCCGGAAAGCCGCGGCCGAAAGGGCCGGACCCATGGTCCGGCAGATCATAAAGGTCAACTATGCGGATGCAGAAAAGCTGAGCGAACTTTTGACCAGGTTTTTAAAAAAGAACGGGGAGAAAGAAGTCCAGGGAGAGATCGTCGTGGACAAAGAGACCAACTCTCTTGTGGTCCAGGCCAGCCAAAGTGACCTAAAGCGCATAAAACGCACTATCCGGCACCTGGACAAGCCCAGATCCCAGATCTTAATCGAGGCGAATATCGTGGAGGCCACTCAGGAAACCGCAAAGGAGCTCGGCATGCGCTGGAGCGGGCGTTACGTGACTTCCAGCGGGTCCCTGGATGATTTCGGCGTCGCCGGCACCCCCCGCCAACCGGAAGAATCTTTTCTTGGCTCCGGCGGCATGTCGCTTGAAGCCGTGGCAGGCCGCATCGGCGGAAACGTGCTTTATGCGAATCTGGAAGCCCTGCAGGAAGACGGAAAGCTTAACATCCTGTCAAGCCCCTCGATTACCACCATGGACAATCAGATGGCATTTACCGAGCACGGGGAAAAGGTGCCTTTTGAAACCACCGACAATGAAGGCAATCCGGAAGTGGAATTCGAGCAGGCGGTGCTGCGCCTGGAGGTCGTACCCCATATTATAGACGGCGAGCACATGAAAATGGAGATCAAGGTCAAAAAGGACCAGGTGGACTTCACCCAGACCGTTGACGGAAACCCGCTGATCAGGACCAAACAGACCGAAACCAATCTTGTTGTCAAAAATGGCGAGACCATTGTCATATCCGGACTTTCCAAGCAGACACTAACCGAATCGGATAAAGGGGTGCCCTGGCTTAAAAACACCCCCATCCTGGGGTGGCTTTTCAAGGGGCTTGACAAAAGCAATGAAATGGAAGAATTCATGATTTTTATCACCCCTACCATTCTGGGCACAAAAAGCTCTTAATAAAAAAATTCCGGGGGCGAACATGGAGTATTACAAGCTGTTCAACCTGGAAAAGGAGCCCTTTTCCAACACCCCGGACCCGGAATTTTTTTTTCGCTCCAACAGGCACGCTGAATGCCTGCAAAAGCTGGAAATCTCAATCCGGCTGCGGCGGGGGCTTTGTATCGTGCACGGCGAGGTTGGCACGGGCAAGACCACGCTCTGCAGGCAGATGGTGCGCCTTCTTGCCGGGGATGAAAACATCGCGGTGCACATGGTGCTTGATCCGGGCTTTGACCGGACCGAAGATTTCGCGGCAACCGTTAATGAAATGCTCACCGGATGCCAAAATGCGCTTGCCTGCAGCACCGTGGCCGAACATAAGGAAATGATAAAAAACCACCTGTTCGATAGGGGGATGGACAGCGAAAACACCATCGTTCTGATTATTGAGGAGGGCCAGAAACTGCCTGTCGGCTGCGCGGAATTTTTGCGCGAGCTTCTCAACTACGAGACAAATGAAGACAAGCTCCTGCAAATCGTGATTTTCGCCCAAAACGAAATCCAGGACCTGCTTTTATCCCAACCCAATTTTGCAGACCGCGCCGCCCTTTATCATCATTTAAAACCTTTGACCAAAAAAGAAACAGCACAGCTTATCCGATATCGGCTGCAAACAGCCGGAAATCGCGACAAACGCTCTGCTGCCCCTGTATTTACCCGCCGTTCCGTTGCCCGGATTTATCGTCTTACCCGGGGCTATCCCAGAAAAATCATTAACCTGTGTCATCATATTTTGCTGCTCCTGCTTGTGCGGGGACAAGGCAGAGTCACTCCGGCAATTGTTAATCGGGCCGCCTCAAGCGTGCCCTTTGTTCAAAAAACTTCATTTCCAGGGTCGAAATGGACAAGGGCGGTCGGTATGGCTGCGGCTACAGCCTTGGCAGGTGTAATCGTTATAGCGGCTTACG
Organism: Desulfobacteraceae bacterium; assembly: GCA_021737545.1. GTDB lineage: Bacteria > Desulfobacterota > Desulfobacteria > Desulfobacterales > Desulfosalsimonadaceae > Desulfosalsimonas. The sequence continues at coordinate 5,872 of JAIPDT010000001.1, read as the reverse complement.
CCCACTGGCCGGCTGCATCCGGACCTGAGCCAAAGGCAGAGACAGAAGCAAAAGCAGTTGCACAAAAAAACGCACCGCCTGAAAAACAGGACCCTGCGGCCAAAAAATCTGACAAAGAAGTCGCCCCAGAACCCCCTGCAAAAGAGCTCCCGTCGGTTCTGGGCCGGGTTCGTATAAATGAGAATGAAAACCTCTGGAATATGGTAAAACGGATTTACGGTACAAGCAGCGCCGGGATCGTGGAAGAATTGAAAGCCGCCAATCCTGATCTCAGGGATCCCGCCCGCATCCGGGCGGGACAGAAAATCCGGTTTCCTGTACTCGAAAACCACCCTGTGCCCAAACAGCAGCATTACTGGATCGCCTGGCAAAAATCAGACAACTTAAACCAAATCTACCAGTTTATATTTAACAGACGGGCCGCAGACCTGAATCTGCTAAGCTACTGGCATCCATCTGCCGGCCTGCAGCACGCAGCGGTTAACAAAAAATCGTTTGCCGAATACAGCCAGGCAGAGCAGGCTTTGCCGGATCCGGACAAGTCTTTGGCAGAAGAGGCCGAAATCCTGAATTTGAGCAAAGACGGCATACGCCTGTTAACCGGGGGACAAAAAGGTTGAAAAAAACAGAAAGGATCGTGTTTTGAGAAAGAAAAGACGTCTCGGTGAAATGCTGATCGAAGAAGGCCTGCTAAGCCAGGAAGAGCTTGAAAACGCTCTGCAGCAGCAGAAAAGAACCGGTCAGAAACTGGGGCAGTTTCTTGTGGGTAACAATATCTGCCGGGAAGATGATATCGTAAACATGCTTGCCCGGCAGTTGCGTATCGACCGATATGATCCGTCCCGATATCCTATAGACTTCAACCTCGCCGAAATTATATCTCCTGATACAGCAAAAGATAAAAGGGCGATCCCTGTGGCGAAAGCCGGCAACGTTCTTAGGGTCGCCACTCCCGACCCTCTGGATATCGACGCCCTGGATTCCCTGGAAGTAATGACTAACCTGGAAATCGAGCCCGTGGTCTGCACGGAAGCTGATTTTGAACAGGCGTATAATTCTTTGTACGGCCTTTACCGCGGCATGGATGATGTCATGAAAAGCGTGGATGAAGACATCACCGCCGTACAGGATGAGGAGGAAGGCGGGCATCCCGCAGACCAGGACGTTCACGCCCTGGAAAGCCAGGCGGACCAGGCGCCTGTTATCAAGCTGGTCAACTCCATTCTTGCCCAGGCGGTCAATCAGGGGGCCAGCGACGTGCACATAAGCCCGGAAAAAAACCGGGTCCAGGTCAGATTCCGGGTTGACGGCAGGCTGCGGGAAGTGCCCGCCCCATCGAAAAAACTGATGCCCGCGCTGGTCTCCCGGGTCAAGATACTTTCCAACATGGACATATCAGTAACACGCGTCCCCCAGGACGGCCGGTTCACAGTCACCATGAACCGCAGGGAAATCAATGTCCGGGCCTCCTGCATCCCTACAATTCACGGGGAAAACGTGGTCCTGCGGCTTTTGGACATGAGCGCGAGCACCTACACCCTGGACGACCTGGGCATGAATGCTGATGACCTGCAGAAAATGGCGGACTCAATCGCCAAGCCCTACGGCATGATACTGTCAACAGGCCCGACCGGAAGCGGCAAAAGCACCAGCCTGTATGCCATTTTGAGACGCATCAACCGCCAGGACATAAACATCATTACCCTGGAAGACCCGGTTGAATACCGGGTTGCCGGCATTCGGCAGGTTCAGCTAAACACCCGCGCGGGCATGACTTTCGCCTCCGGCCTGCGCTCCATGCTGCGCCAGGACCCGGATGTAATCATGGTGGGCGAGATGCGCGATGCAGAGACAGCCAGGATCGGAGTTCAGTCTGCAATGACCGGGCACCGGGTGCTGTCCACAGTACATACCAATGACGCCGCCGGAGCCATTGCCCGGCTTGTTGACATGGGCGTGGAGCCGTTTTTGATCGCATCCACGCTTCTGGTCTCCTTTGCCCAGCGCCTTTTGCGCCGTGTCTGCACCCATTGCGGGGAACCATACACACCTTCGGAACAGGGGCTGCGTTCCCTGGGCCTGGGACAGGCCGCGGACTGCAATTTTCTACGGGGCGGGGGCTGCAACATGTGGATGAATACCGGATACAGGGGGCGCACCGCTGTTTTCGAGGTTTTGCGGGTAGATGAACAGGTCCAGGACATGATCATGAAGCGGGCCTCTGCGGCTGAAATAAACCGGCAGCTTATCGACGCCGGCAAGCTTACAACCCTGGCAGAAGACGCCGCCAAAAAGGTGTGCCACGGCGAGACCACGGTGGAAGAAGCCGTGTCAATCGTGATGGTATAGAAAGAAACCAGCCATGCAATACGCCTATAAGGCCATAAACGAGGCGGGAAACAATACTTCAGGCAAGATCCAGGCCGAAAGCCCGGAAGAAGCAAAGGACCTGCTGGCCGCCAGGGGACTGATCCCGGTTAGCGTTACAAACGGAACCGCCGCCTCCAGGGGAGCTTTTATCGAGCGAATAAACCAGCGCCTTGCCAGGATCACCACACCGGATTTAATTATCTTCAGCAAACAGTTTAAAACCCTGTTTACCGCCGGCATTTCCATGACACGGGTCCTGGAGATCTTAGAGCAGCAGACGGACAACCCGAAACTTAAAAAAACCGCAGCCCGAATAGGCGAGGACATTCAATCCGGCATGTCTTTGACCGAGGCCTTCCGTGAGCACCCGCGCGTGTTTTCACCGCTGTACTGCAGCATGATCCAGGCCGGCGAGGCAAGCGGCCGGCTGGGTGAAGTCATTGACAGGCTGATTTATATTCTCGAACATGAGCACAAGGTCAAGTCTGATATCAAAAGCGCCATGCAGTATCCCATTCTGGTGCTTGTCACTTTGTTTATCGCGTTTTTGTTTTTGCTGACCTTTGTGGTTCCAAAATTTGTTGATATTTTCCAGCAGGCAGGCATAGATCTGCCCCTGCCCACCAGAATCTGCCTGGCGCTTCACACAGGCCTTGTGGTTTATTGGCCTGTAGCCCTTTCCGTGCTGGCCGCTGTTATAATCGGGGTTTATTTTTACTTAAGAACCGGGCACGGCCAGTACTACAAGGATTATCTGCTGCTTAAAATGCCCATCCTAGGGCCGGTGTTTGTAAAAGGAGCCATGTCCCGTTTTGCATCGATTTTTGCCATCCTGCAGACCAGCGGGGTGGGCATCCTGGACGCCCTGGAGGTTCTTTCAGGGACTATCGGCAACAGCGCGGTTTCCAGGGAATTCGAACAGATCCAGGAACAGTTAAAAGAGGGGCGGGGCATATCCGAGCCCCTGGACAGGGCGAAATTCTTTACCCCCATGGTGGTCAGCATGGTGGCAATCGGCGAGGAATCCGGAAATCTGGATGACATGCTAAAAGAGGTTTCGACACATTACGATGATGAAGTCGAATACGCGGTCAGCCGGATGTCAGAGGCCATAGGACCGGTGCTTATCCTGGCACTGGCAGCAGTGGTGGGTTTTTTTGCCCTGGCAATTTTCCTGCCCATGTGGGATCTTACCCAGATGGTATAAGCCTTTAAAGGCGGGGAGGCTCCACATTTCGCCATTGTTCGGGGTTTCCGGCCCGGCCGGCCGATAAAAATCATTGACAACTGCTTTATCTATTTTTTATGCTAAAATAATCTAATAAAAAGAGGGGAAAAACACTTTAAACATTTCAAACCAAAGCGGAGGACAATTATGAAAACAAAACCTGTGCTGGGAAACCAGAGCGGTTTCACACTTATTGAAATCATCGCAGTGTTAATAATCATCGGCATTTTAGCAGCAGTGGCGGTGCCGAAGTATTTTGATTTGACAGAGGATGCAAAAGACAATGCCATCCTGGCAGCAGGAGCGGAGGTTCAGGCAAGAATCAATCAAAGCTTTGCCAAACAGTTGCTCAGCGAATCCGGATCTTGTAGTAGTGCAATTACAAACATGAGCTCAGGTGATGTAACAGCTGATCTTGGCGACTTTGAAATCACTGATTTCAACATAAATTCGTCGGGAGCTACACTCTCTGTTACTATTACTGATACCCAAAACAGTTATAGCCGGGGTTACACTTTAAGGACACCCTCTTGCGATTAAATACGACAAGAAAACTCCGAAAGGCTCCTTGAATGATAAGGGCCTTTCGGGGATTATACTAAGCAAACCAACCCTTTGCCATAAAAATAAGCTTTATTCTGCCAGGCTGCTACATTCCATAAAATAAGCCGCCTTTTCTGACAGCACATTTTCTGTAGCCTTTTGAATTACATTCATATCCGGTGTATATATTGGATAATGGGAATTGCATTCATCCCCTTTTTCAATAATCCCGCAAACCTCCCTATCCCTCGAAAGACAAAACAAATCTTCAGCGATTTCTGCGACTTTTGAAGTATTCCCTGCACTTGCATAAAGTTCAATTAAGGCAAGGCGTGCCTTTAAACTGCCGGGGCGCTTTTCAAGATACCGGCGCCAGTACCACTTAGCCTTCCCGGTATTTCCCTGCGCTTTAAACGACTGGGCGAGTATAGCAAGGGCCTCCGGCTGATCCGAATTTTTCTGTAAAACCATTTCCGCAAGTTCAATCGCCCGTTCCACCCTGTCAAGATGGTACATTACGAGCGCATAGGTCTTTAACAATTCCGGGCTTCTCAAATTTGATACGTTGGTCACCCTAACTCTGAGCTCCTGATACGCTCTTTCCAGCATTCCTTTCTCCAGATAAACCTGACATAAAAGCGCCAAAGTATCCTCACTTCCCGGATTTACCTTAAGGGCTTGTTGAAAATATCGCACTGCATCTTCATCCTCGCCTTCATGATGGCTTGCCAGTCCGGCATTGTGGAACAATCTCGCCATCCCCTTTTTCCGCATCACTGTTTTCAATTCCAAGGCTTTCTTGAATCGTTTCACCGCCTCGCTCTCGATCCCCAAATCTGCATAAGCCCTGCCCAGGTTGGTATGCACCCGGCTTAAGCGCGAAGCCTTTTGCGCGTTATCCGACCAGAGCAGTATTTCATTCTGCCAGACCTCGTTTCGCTCATAGACAGTATGCGCTTGGGCTGCCAGCAGAAAGCAGAAGCCGAAAGCCATTATGAACTGGATTGATTTGCGGTAAGAAAAATAGTCCAGCACCCGCACCATGGCAATGGCCACCAGCACAAAGAAAAACATGGAAGGGATATAGTTTCTGTGCTCGTATACCAGTTCCAGCGGAATTATGGAGGACTCGATCACATGGTTGATAAAAAAGAAGATTACGCAAAAAGCAATTAACGGCCATTTTTTTGAATAACAGAGGGCGGCTGCCAGCAATGCCACAATCAATAGAATGCTTGCAGCCGTGGTCCACGGATCAATCAGGGAATGACTGAGAGGAATATCATGGATCAGCATCAGCCTTGAGCTAACCGGGTAGAAGAGCAGGCTGATATACAGCATAATAACGCGGGGCTCGGTCATCAGGCGCTCGCCAAGAGTGAAGGGCCGGCCTTCATAACCGCTTAAAAAAGAAGAAAAATCCACGTAAAAAACAGCAAGCACAGCGAATATAAACACAGGCACCGCCGCAAACCGTGCCGCACTTTTTAAGTTCTCTTTGGTCACCCCCTGAATCAGAAACAATTCAAAAAGAAAAAACGTAACAGCCAGCATGGCAGCATTCTCCTTGCTGGCAAAAGCAAGAAGCGCGACACCAGCGCAAAGAACAAAAAATATTGCCCGCCTTACCTGCCGGGTATTTGTTCTTGCCTTTAAATAAAAATACATGGCCATGACGTAGAACATCCCGGCAAGACCTGCCATGCGCTGGACAATATAAGTGACCGCGGT
>JAIPDT010000185.1 GCA_021737545.1 Desulfobacteraceae bacterium | reverse complement strand
CTGACGGGTTCTCAGCCCCCTGACATCGATCCTGGGCGTGCCCGCGCCGCCGGTGTGGATGTAAAGGCCGGGAACCAGTCTCAGGGCCTTATCCAGAGTCCGGTGTCCGGCTTCCCGGATATCGGCCGCAGTGATGGTGGTGGTTGAGGTGGATCCCCCTGCATCGTTTGTTTTACCGGTGACGACGACTTCTCCCATTTCAAACAGGTCATCGGCTGTTTCGGTGCCTGCGGCTGTTTGCGGGGCTGCAAGCAGCAATATCAGAAAGGCCGGTAAAAGACGGGCCAGACAGGTCAATTTTATATGCGTTTCCTTCTTTGTTTTGACGAATATTTTTCTAAATTTTTCAATGAATTTTTCAGCAATGTGGCGTGGTCTTTCAAAAATCAAAACGATTGTGTTTTTCAATTTTGAATGGGCCTGGGCAAAATTAATTTGATGACGATATTTCAGGGTTTCTGATTTTTCATCGATTTCATCCGACGTGGTACTTGCAATTACTGCGGTAAAGTTCTTTGAAAACAATTTTGCGTGAAAATCCTGGTATACGGAATGGACAGTTTTTCCTGAAAAATTTTCGATTTCGATCCGGTATTTCATGGTTTTGTAGTCTTCTTCAACAAGGATAGAAGGATGATAATATACAAAATGAAAATTTCTTTTTTCAGCATGACAAACCTCCTCGTCTTAATCATAGTGTTATATTTTATAGGGAATAACGATCTTTAAAAATTTTGAGTTCAAATCAGAAAGCTTTTCGTTATGTTCTAAAAGGAACAACCTTTTGTCAAGAAAAAATTTGTTTTCGGGGAAGTTGGGGGGCAGGGCGTCTTTATTTGAATTCCTGGCGCGGCGGGGAGAATACTTCTATGATTTTTGATTCCTGGTGAATTTCAGCACAATGGGCGACATTTCCAGGGATACACCAGCTGTCACCTGGTTCCACCTGATGCGGGATTCCGTTTATAGTCAGGGTCATGGCTCCCGAGACCAGATAGCCTGTCTGTTCCTGGGGATGAGAGTGTTCGGCCAGCATCGTGCCAGGCTGTATGCTAAATTCAACAAGATGGGTGCTGCTGCCGTGAGCCATTGATTTGAGGCTGACGCCGTCCATGGGTTCTATGGAGTCCCGGCTGCGCGCCTTGGCAAGCATGGTGAGTGTTTCTTTTTTCTCAAGAGTTTCAGAGTTGTCAAGTGTTTCATTTTCCAGGTCGCAGCAGTTGATCTCAAGCATTTTTACCGAGGCAAGGAGGCGGGAGACGTTTCGTTCAACCGCAGGGATCATGCCGCCTGCGCGTTTCAGCTCCTCGGCGGTCTGACGCAGTGATTCGATGAGGCGCTGCAAGGTGGATATATTAGTATTTTCCATTATTTCCTCCTTTTACCGCAGGTCCCTGAATCGCTTTGCCTTGAGCTGGCTTCTGGGCAGTGTGCCGTATTCGCAGCAGGAAATGTTGAAGCGAAGGTTGGTCTTTTCCCTTAATCTATCCGCCAGTTCTGCAATAATCCTTTCTTGTTCATTCTCGGCTTCGGCAAGGATTTCCACTTGAATGGAGATATCGTCCACGTCCCCCTTTTTCATAACCGTGACAATATATTCATCGCTTAGTTCCAAGATTCCTCTTACCGCCTCTTCGATAACAGTTGGAGCAAGCAGGACGCCTTTGACCTTGGTGATATCATCGGACCGTCCTATCAGGCCGCCCTTGATCATGCGGTACGTGCGGCCGCAGGTGCAGGCATCCCCGTGCCACTGAATAATATCCTTGGAGTCGAACCTCACACAGGGCTGGGCCTGCCGGTCAAAAGCGGTGATAATCATCTTGCCCGGACGGTTAGGTTCTTCGATCGGCTCTCCGGTTTGGACGTCTTCTATTTGAACCAAAAACAGGGCTTCGTTTACGTGAAGGCCTCCCGGCTGCTCAGAGCACTCAAAACTCCATGCTCCTGTTTCAGTGGCCCCGATGTGATCGAAAACCCTGGCTCCCCAAGCGTCCTCCATACGTTTCTTGGTGGCGGGGATGCTTGCGCCGGGTTCGCCTGCACAGGTAATGCGCTTTATATTAAAGTCCCGTGCAGGATCAAGCCCCAGTTTGTTGCGGGCTGTTTCAGCCATGTTCAGTACGTATGTGGGGGTGGCCATAAAAGCTGTGGCTCTGAGTTCGCGCATTTTCTGCAGCCTTTGTTCAGTGTTCATTACCCCTCCGGGAATAACTTCGCAGCCGAGCTTTTCCGCTCCGTAGTGAGCCGCCCAGAAGGCTACGAAGATGTTGTATCCAAACGGAAGAAAGACCCTGTCGGATGCGCGGTAGCCCTGGGAATAGAGAATACCGGCCCAGGCATCAGCCCACCATTCCCAATCCTGCCAGGAATCGGCCTGATAGACCGGCTGGCCTGTTGTGCCGCTTGTCTGGCGGAAAGCAGTGACCTCTTCGATAGGCAGGCAGAGCATATCTCCATACGGGAACGGATCTTTTAACTGGATATTCTGCATGTTGGATTTTTCCACCGTGGGCACGCGGGATATATCCTCCATGGACTTTATGTCTCCGGGTTCAATTCCTGCCGCCCGGTAGATACGGCGGTGATAAGGAGAATTTTGGCTGGCCCAGTTCATGATGCGCCTGAATTTTTTGACCTGCAGGTCTCGCAGTTTTTCGCGCGGAAGGGTCTCAAGAATCGGATTCCAGCATGAGCGGTCTTTATCTGCCGGCATGCATACCTCCTTGTCGGCGCGGCACCGCCGGTTGGAGAGGCAAGAAGTTCCTGATTTATTTTACCAATTATTATATATTTCAATCTTATCTATATGTAAACAGCTATTTTTTGTGATTTTTTATGTCATTGCACCAGGCAGATGTTGTTTTCAGCGATGAAGTCCGTAAATTATGCGAAATGAACACCTGCGGAAATTACGGAAAAAACTGGATCTGCCCGCCGTCGGTTGAACCCATTGATAATTTCAGGGAGAGGTTCTCGTTATTTGATACGCTGCTGGTTGTCCACCAGGTTTATACCGTTAAAAACAGTTTTGACCGGAACGGGATGAAGGCCGGCATGAACGCTTTTAAAGACAGGCTGCTGGACCTGAAAAAGGAAACAGAAACCTCTGATCCGGATTTGAACTTCATTATTCTCGGGGCAGGGGGCTGTCACCTGTGCGATCCTTGCGCATACGCCGAGGGAGAACCGTGCCGTAAACGCTGATATGTGCCGCAGCGAATATGTGTATAATCGCCTGCGCCATTTCCGTGCCGGGATTGAATCCGACATTTCCTGGTTGAAACGTTGCATGGGGCTTGCCCGCTGCACATGGAAGGGATGACATGCGTTTAAATCCTATGTTTGGTCATCTATTGTCGCAGCCAACCTGCTGACCCTGCAAGGGCCAAACTCTCAACATAAAACCGGTTGGAGGGCACATAAAATTCTGAAAAACAGTGGATAAGTGTATCTAAAAATAGGCAAAACATACTGAATTTCAACTTTATATTTCTATTTGACTCATATTTGTTATGGCGTGGCGGCGCTACCGCCGGAAACCGTATCAACACATCCGAAAATCCCCGATTTTTGGATGGGCACTATTTATAAAAGCTTGAAGTATTTACGCTGGATTGTTTGAAGAGGTCTATACCCTTATTCCTCCCGCCAATTCCAATCCCTTCCGCCTTTGAATACATTCGCATTCATTTCGTTGCTCAGTGAAAGTAAGTGGGCATCCGGGAAATAGGTGAACATGGTGTAGAAAAATTGAGCTACCTCTGTTGTCTTGGCAAGGACTTCTTCGGTGGCAAGCAGGTATTCACGCGTGAAACTGATAGAACTGTAATCAAAAGACATGCCGGGCTTTTGATGACCCGGAATTATCACTTCCGGATTAAAACTTTCAAGAAAATCCAGATCCTTTATCCATTGCCGGCGTTCTTCCGCCGTAACCTCGCAGGTGAAAGGATGGGCTTGATTGAAAAGCACATCGCTTCCGTATAGGGTTTTTATCGAAGGAATCCAAACTACGGTGTTGTATTTCAGGTCTCCCATTATTTCAGGGATAATCTCCAACCTATGGCCTTCTATCTCGAAGAAGTTCTCGTTTAAAGGTTCAATTTCCACGGTTTTTCTGGGCATATTGGCAACACCGATAATTTGTTCCCAGTGTTCCATCTTGCCGAAAAATTGTTTATTAATGGTGCGGCATACAGAAGGCAGGGCTATAACCCTGGCTTCAGGAAAAGCCTCGGCTATGTGTCCCAGGCCGAAGTAATGATCGGGATGGGCATGGGTTATGTATATTTTGGTTAGACGCCTGCCTGTTTCCAGTATTTCGGCAATAACCCGATGAGCATTTGACAGAGTCCACTGGGCATCAATAAGCACTGCCTCGTTTTGTCCCATTACAATTACCGAAGCGACTTCAAAACCTTTTTCGTCGCTGAAGAAAACTTTTGTGTCCGGCAAATCTTTTCCGTGGGTGTTGACTATAACTTCCATAATATGGCCTCCTATAGTGATCGGTTTAAATGTCTAGCCGCCTTATTGATTGTAAAGCTAAACAGCGAGGAGTAATAGGAACCTGAATATTGCTTACATGGCTGCCTGTTTGCTCTCACTCAGCTTTCCCATCGGCTCTCGGGGATGCGCTGCAGGTGGATGTTTCCGGCAAGGCGGATGGCCGGTCGGACCAGGAACTGGAAACTTCCTATAATAAACATCCAGACCCCGGCTTTCTCGAAAGATGGGAACAAAAACAGGATGCTCCCCACGAGAAACCAGATGGCAATCAGGAAGTCGTTTGCGATGCTAAGCACTTCATATCGTCGCCGGATGACAAGTTCTTCTTTGCCGAGTTTTATCGTCAGGGGCGTATCAATTGATTCTTTAGCAGCCGTTTTTTTCATCTCTGATGCTCCTTACATACTATTTGTGGTTCCTGAAAACTCTTTGCAATCAGGCTGAACAGATGTTATTTATATAATTTTAAAATCAACCTGGATGGGGATCAGGAAAAAGATAAACATATATTTAAATATCAGAAAAAGGAATCTGTATAAACCCATTTTTATCCGTTGGATTTACTGATTCGATCTTAAGCCGCCTTAAGTTAATCGGCTTTAAGTGC
>JAIPDT010000184.1 GCA_021737545.1 Desulfobacteraceae bacterium | reverse complement strand
AGCCAGGAATATTGCCCCGGATGGCAAGCTATATGTATTTTGAAAACATCTATACGTCATCCCCGATTTTTATAGATGGGGGATGACGATTATAGCTTATCTTCAACTGTGTTGAAAAATCGTAACTCTTTCAAGCAAAATCAAAAATACAGCATAAGCGTTTAATATTTCCAAAAAAGCCCGCCGGCAGGATGCGGGAGGCGAAAAAATTCCTGCCGGCGGGCGGGCCTCAAATCAGTATGTGTATTTGAGACTTAACGCAAAGTTTCTGCCGGGCATGGGATAGCCTTTAACGTATGAATAGTCCCTGTCAAAAAGGTTGTCTATTTCACCGCGCAACGTAAGGTCCCCTATTGAATTAAAATCAACTAAGCGCTTTTCAACCGTAAGGTTTGCAACGCTAAATTTGCCTTTTTCAACAACTTCCGGCTCGGGCATTGTCCAGACATAATTTTCCCAGTCATCAACATTTTGTTCACCCGTGTGGGCGATATTTAACCGGGCAGAAAAGCCGTTATAATCAGAAATTGAAATACCGTAGGAAATAAGCAGGTTAGAGGCGTATTTAAGATCTTCGCCTGTTTCTTCATTTTCATAATCGATCAGATATGTAAAATTGACGTATGGCTTTATTTTCCAGTTAAGATTCCACCAGGTCGCCAAATCATGGGAAAAACGGCCTTCAAACCCTGAAACCGTAGCCTCTCCAATATTTTTATAGGTAACGGTATCCGGTGCGTGGGCTGCAGCCCATTCAATCTTGTCTTTAAAATCAGTGTAAAAATAGGTCAGGGAGGCATCAAAGACCTTATGATACCAGTCCAGGCCTAGCTCGTAATTATCGCTTTTCTCTGGATCAAGATCCGGGTTGCCCGTGAAGTGCTCTCCTGTAGTGTAATCAATATAATCAGTATGCAGCTCGCTGACAGAAGGCATTCTAAACCCCTGGGCATAATTGGCACGGATTTTCAGGTCATTTAAAATAAACCAGGACACCCCTATTTTCGGGCTTACATTGTCATCTTTATTTGTACCGCCTTCTCCCTGCTTTACTTTAATTTCATAATCGTCATACCGCAATCCTCCGGATACCGAAAGCCTGTCATCAAAGTATCTGGCCTTGCCGAGAAAAAAATATGACGGATTATCATATTCGGTTTTATTCGGGTCTGAATCCTGTTCGACTTCGTAATTGATCCAGTCCGCACCCGCTGTTACGGTATATTGGCCCGGATCCCAGGTCATCTGTGCTTGGGCCCCCTTATTATCAGTCTCAGTTTCAGATTCTATTAAAAATGAAGGGTCGTAATAATTATATTCATCCTTGCCGGTAAAGCTTACATTTCGCATGATTAAAGATAAAAGTTTTCAATTATGTTTTAGCCGACAATTTATCATGTTTAAGTTCCCGGTTCATCGGCAAGGCTGTAATATACCGAGGCCGGAACGCCCAGAAGGCGAAGAACCTCAACATGTATTTCCTGCAGGCCCTTTAATGTCTGCTTGACCAGATGATCTTTGATAAAAATTTGCGACAGATGAACGTTTCTAAACAGGTAGCGAAGGTTATTCCAGGTGGGGCTGGCGGTTTTCATTTTTTGGGGAAGAATCGGCAGTGATTCAATGGATTCATCGGCCATTTTTTTGCGTACCGCTCTTTCGATCAGGCTGATCACCATCAGGGCCACAAAGTAGAGAAACGTGATGGCCTCGATGCGGGCGGATTTTTCAAGAAACACCGGCGCCACCTCCAATACGGACTTTGTTGTATTGAAGCGTTTTTCCAGTCGGGGCTGCTGCTTATAGATACGAAGGACTTGCGCGCACTTCTCTGTCGTATTGGTAATTAATGGAAACGTTCCGTCGGCCAGGGCCTGCTTGTCAATAGCGGCTTGGTTTCTTTGCCATTTGAGTTCATATGTGATTTGCGTGTTCTCTTTGTAAATGCTGTTCGGCCCGGGCTTGCCGGCACCGACTTTTTTCGTGTAAGTGTCTTTGTGCTCGAGGATTTCGATATCGAATAAGCCGTTGGTATTTTTTGTGGCCTTGGCCACCGCGGCCTCGATTTGCTTGCGGGTTTTGAGTTTATAGCGATTGAGCTTGCCGGCAAGTTCGCTCAGATCGGTTTCCGTTTTATCAAGCCGGCGATTCCGGGTCTTTTGATCCTGTTCGGCCTTGGCTGTGCTCAAGACCCAGATGAGCCGATAGCCTTTTTCTGTGGGGCCGGCTTCAAAGGTATAGAAGCTGTGCCGGTTAGACGGCTTGCGATTGTCGGCGACGCTATAGGCCAAATCCCAGTTAACATCGCCGTTTTCGAGCTGAGCCTGGAATGGCTTTAACATGGAGCGGTTCTTGGGCACTACAGTTATGAAAGAACCGCCATTGATATGGATATGATCCAGGTTGTCTTCACTGCAAAGCTTGCAGTCGGCTACATAGATAAAGTCGACCCGGCCCAGCATCTGTCTCAGCTGCTCCCAGTTGGGGATATGGGTGGTGTCGTCGGCCTGGTTGCCGTCAAACAGCTTGAAGCCTAAAGGCACATGGCCGTCATCGGTGATATTAAGGCCAAATACAAGCTGCCGGCAGTCCTGTCGGAAATCTTTGTTGTGGCCGTGTCGCAATTGAGCGGTATGGGGATCCTGATGCTCATAACGGCCTTTAAAGGTAATGGTGGTGGAGTCGTTATGGATTTTTTCAGTTTCCAGGTGATGAGCATTAATGGCGTTGGCCGCCAATTCGATCATCAATTCGTTCCGGTTGCATTCATAGAGGCGGTCCAGATTTCTGCCCAGGCAGTCGTCGTTATATTTTTCAGCTTCCTGCGGTTTCTCGCCGATGCCATCAAGGTAGTCGGTCGCCCACTCGGAGACCTTGTAGAGGGGGTTAGGAGCGTTTATAATGTTAAACACCAGCATTGACAAGGCATCGGCTGGAGCCACTTGCATTTGCGAGGTTTTTGGGATGTATTTTTCAAGCAGTTGGCGCACGGAAAGCTGATCCATATAATGTGTAATAAAAGGTTTAACGTCGAGCATCTTGGCTTTGGATTCGATATTGACCATTGTAACCCTCCTTATTTTTTGAGGGATACAATATCTTGAACAAAATCAGATGTCTAGACTTTTTTATTTTAAGTCATATCAATGTGTTATGCCGCATTCGTCAAAATTGGAAAAACGGACGATAGAAAGTGCGGAATGTAAGCTTTAAGCCGGGGAGTTCTAACAAAAAGCCCCCGGCTTTTTTATTAGCACCCCTGCAGGGGAAGAATCGGGTTTGTATCCAAGAGTCCGTTTGAGGACGGCCGGAGGTTTAACGGGGGATTGCAGGGGCCCGTGGATATACGGGATAGGGACTGCTTAAAATCAGCCCTTGACACCGCAGCAGTATGCCTTAATATTAAAAATGAAAATCATTGTCATTTGAGTGCGTGCACATAATGTTACAAACAGAAGGGGGCGGCAGATGAAGGACCAACCCTGGTGGTACGGCAGATTAAAAGAATCGGGCGCCAGGCTTACAGAGCCGAGAGAGATTGTACTCGAAATCCTGCGCAGCGCCCGGGAGCATCTGACTGCCACCGATATTTATATCCAGGCCCATCGCATGAAACCTTCAATCGGGCTTACCACGGTTTACCGAACCCTGGAGCTTTTGATAAAGCTTGGAATTGTACAGAAATTTGAGCTCGGTGAAGGAAAGGCCAGGTTTGAACTGGTGGACAAACCAGGAGGAGAAGGCCATCATCACCTTGTTTGCCTTAAATGCAGGAAGATAATCGATTACAGCGATATCAGCAATGATGAGAAGGAGTTTTTAAGCAGGGTGGAAGATCGTTTGAAAAAAAAATATGATTTCAAGATACTCGATCACCTGATGTGGTTCTATGGCGTGTGCAGAGAATGCAGGGGAAGCTGAAAAAAATTTTTTAAAGTATTGGAAATGATTTTCATTATCAGGCATATAAATAAGAGGAGATAAGAGTTAAAATGGAAGAGATATTAAAAATTGCAATATCAAGCGGTAAGGGCGGCACAGGCAAAACCTTCATAGCCACCAATGTTGCCAGGGTGCTCGAAAGAACGGGGCGCTGCGTGCGCTACCTTGACTGTGATGTTGAAGAACCCAACGGGCATCTTTTCTTAAAACCCGGTATTAATCAAAAAGAAGATGCCGTGGTATTTTCCCCTGTAGGGGTAGATAATGAAAAATGCAACGGGTGCGGTAAATGCGAGGAAAACTGCATGTATAACGCCATTTCCGTGATAAACGGGAAGGCCTTGTTTTTTCAGGATCTCTGCCACATCTGCGGTGCATGCACGCTTGTATGCCCGGAAAACGCTATAATAGAAAAAAACAGGGTGATCGGTACAATGGTGTACGGCACCAGCGATAAAATACAGGTGCATTACGGCTTATTAAAGACAGGAGAGGGGGGCATGTCGCCCCGGCTTATTAAAAAGGTAAAGCAGTATATTGACACGGGTATAAATCTGCTCGACTCCCCTCCGGGGACTTCATGCCCTGTGGTGGAGACAATAAGCGATGCTGATCTTTGCGTACTTGTTGCAGATCCCACCCCGTTCGGGATAAATGACCTTAAACTTTCCGTTGACATGTGCAGAGAGATTGGCATCGAGCCTGTTGTGCTTATAAACAGGGCCGAGGAATTAAACAGCGACCTGTCAGATTACTGCAGCAAAGAAGGCCTTGAAATTATAGGAAGTGTACCCGATGACAGGGCTATTGCCGAGTGTTACTCAGCAGGCGATCTTGCAGTGGACAAGCTGCCGGAATATGCGGATGTGTTTGCCCAAATAGCAGACAGGATAATTGAACTGGCAAAACAGGACCGTTCTGTTAAGGTGGAGAAAAAGATTCCGAAAACCCGGATTGATAAAAACCTGGTGCAGGTCGGGGCAAAAAACACCCCGCCAGATCACAGCTCCAGGGAAATAGTGGTGATAAGCGGCAAGGGCGGAACGGGGAAGACATCCATTGCTGCTGCATTTTGCGCTCTTGAGGAAAAACTGGTCATAGCCGACTGTGATGTGGATGCAGCGGATCTGCATCTGGTGCTATCACCGCAGGTGGTTGA
Source organism: Desulfobacteraceae bacterium (assembly GCA_021737545.1). Taxonomy (GTDB): domain Bacteria; phylum Desulfobacterota; class Desulfobacteria; order Desulfobacterales; family Desulfosalsimonadaceae; genus Desulfosalsimonas. The sequence goes on along the minus strand of JAIPDT010000184.1, from coordinate 59 downwards.
GCAGGGAGATTTCAGCGGCGGATACATGGCCAAAATCGATCCTGATGCATGTGTCGGCT
>JAIPDT010000183.1 GCA_021737545.1 Desulfobacteraceae bacterium | reverse complement strand
CGCGGAAAAAGCCTTTAACGCGGCGACCTGCATCGGCTGCGGGGCATGCGTGGCCGCATGCCCCAATGCTTCGGCCATGCTGTTTACCGGTGCAAAGATTTCCCACCTGTCGCTTTTGCCCCAGGGAAAACCCGAGGCAAAAAAGCGGGCGCTTGCCATGGTGCGGGCCATGGACGAGCTCGGATTCGGAAACTGCTCCAATGAAGCCGAGTGCGAGGCCGAATGCCCAAAGGGGATTTCCATTACCGAAATTGCCCGTATGAACCGCGAATTTTTAAAAGCGGCATTTTCATAATATAATCTGTACAAATCCCCTGAAATCAGCTATTATATCTGGGTAGAAATATCGATTGCATGTGCGCGGTGCACCAATACCATGGGGAGGGGATATGGAAAGTATCAAGCTGCTGGGCATCCTGGCATTTCTAGGCGGTATTGTTCTGGCCGGATTTCACGGCATCGGAATTTTGATGAACAAGGCTGAGGGATTCTACAGCCATACGTTGGTGAGTCTTTTCGGCGAAGGCAATTTTACCTGGATAGAAGATTTTCCGATTGCCGCGCTTAGAAGCGGCCTGGATTTTGTTGCAGGTGTACAGATTTACTGGCTGCTGATCGGCATCGGGGTTTTGTTTATCCTGATTCACGGGCTTTTTGCCAAAGGTTAAGCAGGCGGTTTTATTTTTTTGACTTGAGTGCTTCCCTGAGTTTTTCTCCGAGCTCACCCATGCCGGAATCGGCGGAATCGGATTTTTTGTAGGAACGCCATTCTCCTTCCTGGATTTCATCTGCCACTGCCAGGGTGATTCTGCGCTCGGCCGGATTTACGGCCTCTATGCTGACCCTGATCGGATCATCGACTTTGCGGCTTTCAATCTCTTTGACATTGGCTGCTGCATTTATTTTTGAAATCGGCAGAAGTCCCACCACCCCGGGTTCAAGCGCTACAAAGTAGCCGAAGGTTTCTTTTTTTTCTATGGAGCCGGTAAGTTTTTGTCCTGCCTGGTAGCGCTGTTCTATATTTAGCCAGGGATCGCCTTCGGCCTCTTTCATGCTAAGCGAGATGCGGCGGTTTTCCGGATCTATGCTTTTTATCATTACCGGTATCGTATCGCCGGGCGAGACCATGTCCTGTGCTCTTATCACCCGTTTTTTGTAGCTCATTTCACTTATGTGCACCAGGCCTTCCACACCGGGTGCGATTTCAACAAAGGCGCCGAAATCTGCACATCTGGTCACCCTGCCTTCCACCTTGTCGCCGTGTTTGAATTTCTCGCCGATGTTTTGCCAGGGATCCTGCAGGGCCTGCTTGATCGAAAGCGAAATCCGGGTCTGCCTGCCGGATTCCTCCGGTTCCCGTATATCGAGAATCTTTACGCTTACCGGATCATTGACAGATACCGCGTCTTCCGGCTTTTCCACCCTGGACCATGAAATCTCCGAGATATGCACCATTCCTTCAACCCCGGGTATCAGTTCAACAAAAGCGCCGTACGGCATAAGCCTGGTGATCCGGCCTTCCACGATATCACCGGCGGAAACGGTTTTTAAAAACTGCTCGCGCTGTTCGGCAATCTGACGCTCGAGCAGTTCCCGCCTGGAGACCACAATGTTTCTTCCCTTTTCTTCGATCCGGGATATGAGAAATTCGTAATCTCCTCCAACGTATGAGTCCGGGTTATCAACATAGGTGGCATCCATCTGGCTTACCGGGCAGAATGCGGTTTTGCCGGCCACATTGACCCGGAAGCCGCCCTTGCAGGTTTCTGTGACCCGTCCCTGGACAGGGATTTTATTGCGATGGGCTTCATAAAGCTGATAAACACCGCTTTCGCCGGCCATTGCCTTTGAAAGCCGTATTTCACTTTCATCTTTTGAAATCACGTAAAGGGTGACCGGATCTCCGAGAGAGTAAGGAAAGTTGCCGTCCTTATCGACAAGCTCGGACCTGTCTGCCACGCCGTCTATCTTGGTGCCGGTGCTGACAAAAACGTTTTCAGAGCCTATAGCGATTATCTCTCCGGTGATCTGCTCTCCGACCCGCAGATCGTCTTTCATTTCCTTCATATAGGATTCAAAGAGCTCCTCAAAGCTCTCTTCTTCTTCGGGATTGTCAAAAACCCCGTTGTTGTGCTGTTCTGTCATATTGCACCAGATAAGAAATTAATTGATTTGATTGATTTGATGTTTTCTGAAAATAATTCTTACCTACAAAGGTTTGCAGCGTTTGTCAACAACGGCCCTTTCTGTTATTTACAAATTCCCGTCTATTGCAGGACAGATGCTGTGCGAAGGCAATAATGCCCTGATTGACAAGTTTTTTAAATATTTTTATATTGATTTTAATGATTTGTTTCATTTAAAGATGCGGCAGTGTCATTCGGACATGGGTAAGGAGGTTTGATGTTTACACGATGGCTGCCATGGAAGTTTATTGTAAAAAGAGCAGCAAAAAGATTCGGTATAATCGATCCAATTAAATTTGCAGCCAGGTTGAGACGCTTCTCCCAGCCTTCAGAAGTACAGGAGCCGATCGAACTGCTTCGTGCAGGCATCATATTTCACGCCCGGGGCTTGATCAACACAAAGGCGATTCAATACAACCTGGACTGGGTATGGCCCTTCTGGGTGCAGAAACAATTCAATCCGTCGGATTTTTCATTTATCCCCCGGGGGTTTTCCTTCAGCCACGTCAATATTACGCATCGAAACTGGACCGCAGTGGGGCATCCCGACATTCCTGTTTACCCGATAATGGATCCGCGGGGTCTTATTACGCCGTTATATGATTCCTGGTCACTGGACTTCTGGATAATCGATCCGGAGGGAATGAAACTTATCCCCTCGGCGGTTGAGTCAGAGCAGAAGCTTCAGGCCGGCCCTGAATTGAAAATTTCAAATCAGTGCAGCGCTGACGGAATGGCACTTGCCACGGAATTATCTATGAACATGGAAAACAGTTCCGGGTATGCCGTGGTTTCATCAAAGGGCCATTCTCAAAATGGCGGATGGCTGGTGGTGGCACTGAGGCCTTATAACCCGGAAGGTATCCAGTTTATAGAATCCATTGAATTTCAGAATCATTCAGAGCCTTTCTGGCTTGTAAACCGGCATACAAGGGTTTATCTGGACCGACAGCCTGATAAGATACTGTTTTCAGATTATTCGGAAGGAGATGTCATTGACAAGTGGAACGCCTCACAGAGCGTTAATAATGTAAAGTGCGGGGTTGGAATGGCGACCTCAGCCGCTTTTTTTAAACTGCCGCCGGGCAGAGAGGAAAATATCCGGGTTGCAGTTGACCTTGAAAAGGATATGCCGGCTGAAAAATTGCGGCTGAATAAGGAGTTTGGCACGTGGGAGCAGAGACTCAGCGATACCGCACGACTGCAGGTGCCCGACGAAAAGATTCAGTTTTTATATGATACAGCGGTACAAACACTTGTTATGCTCTCGGCCGACGACCCGGTGCCCGGACCATATACATACCGCAGGTTCTGGTTCAGGGACGCCTGCCTGATGTTAAATGCCATGATGTCTGCAAATATGCTTGAGCGCAGCCGCGGCTGCATTGACAGGTTTCCTGGCAGGCAGAAAATGACCGGATATTTTCGGTCCCAGGAAGGGGAATGGGATTCCAACGGCCAGGTGCTGTGGATCATGAACCGATACCTGAAACTTACGGGCAATACCCCTTCCGGGGCCTGGCTGGATTCGGCTTTTAAGGGTGCAGAATGGATTGAAAAAAAGCGCACCCGGAAAAGGCCGGGTATGCGGCACGCGGGCCTGCTTCCTGCAGGTTTCAGCGCCGAACACCTGGGGCCGAACGATTATTATTACTGGGACGATTTATGGGGCCTGGCAGGACTGGGTGCTGCCGCTGAAATGGCGCGAAAGTATCATTCTCCGGCATTTGCCGAAAAATTTGAAAATTTTTACGATGACTTTTCCAAGTGCATATTCGGAAGCATTGCAGCAATTCCGGAATGGAAGAGCAGAAACGCTATCCCGGCCTCCCCGTACCGTCGCATGGATGCGGGTGCGATCGGTTCCCTTGTGGCTGATTACCCGTTGCAGCTAACGCCTGCGGGTGATAACAAAATTATGAATACCGTTGAATTTCTGATCAATAACTGCTTCCATAATGGTGCATTTTTCCAGGACATGATTCATTCCGGGATAAACGCTTATCTGACCTTAGACATAGCACAGACGCTTTTAAGAGCCGGATATCCCGGATATCGTGACCTTATTTTGAAAGTGGCGGAGCTGGCTTCCCCAACCGGGCAGTGGCCTGAAGCAATTCATCCCCATACCGGCGGCGGATGTATGGGCGACGGCCAGCACGGATGGGCGGCAGCAGAATGGGTTTTGATGATGCGGAGCCTGTTTGTTCGCGAAGAAGAAAACGCCCTTATAATCGGTTCAGGAGTGTTTCCGGAATGGCTTTCCGAATCGCAGCCCCTGGGCTTCGGCCCGACGCCCACGCCGTATGGTCCGGTTTCGGTAAATATCGTCCGGCAGAACGGTTCCGCACATGTGGAGGTGAGCGGAGACTGGCGGCGGCAATCTCCTGAAATCAGGGTTGTGCTGCCGGGATTTACCCGGGCATCGGTTGACGCAGGCGAAAACTCAACTCATTTGAGCATAGAGGTGCGCAAAAAGTGAATATTTGCATGTTTACCAATACATACCTGCCTCACGTGGGCGGGGTGGCAAGATCAGTATCCATGTTTGAAGAAGACCTTAAAAAGCTGGGTCACCGGGTGCTGATCGTGGCGCCGACATACCCTGACAAAAGCGAGGGAAAACCGGAGAGTTCACAGGTCCTCCGTGTTCCGGCAATTCAGAATTTCAACGGAAGTGATTTTTCATTTCGCATCCCCATACCATTTATCATTGATGAAAAAATAGATGAATTTGCGCCGGATATCATACACACCCATCATCCGTTTCTGCTCGGAGATGCCGCGGTAAGGGCGGCCTACAGGAGACAGCTTCCGCTCGTGTTCACGCATCATACACTATATGACCAATATACCCATTACGTTTCCTCCCAGTCTCCGAAGATGAAGAAGTTTGTTATTAAAATGACAACTGCTTACGCCAATATGTGTACCCACGTGGTGGCGCCGAGCAAAAGCATTGCAGATCTTATTGCCCAGCGCGGCGTTACGACACCTGTGACAACGATTCCGACAGGG
>JAIPDT010000182.1 GCA_021737545.1 Desulfobacteraceae bacterium | reverse complement strand
CCGGCGGGCTGCTCTACCGGCTCAACCTCCGGGGCATCCACGGCGCCTTCGGGCTGGGCCTGGCCTACGGGATTCTGTCCGGTTCGTGCACGTTCGGCTTTATCGCACCTATCCTGGCAATTGTCACTGTCCAGCAGGAGATTTTCACCGGCTCCGTGATGATGCTGCTTTTTGCCCTGGGCCACTGCCTGCCGATTGTTTTTGCCGGCAGCTCGGCTGCGGCTGTGCGCAGACTGACCGAAAGCGCGGCATGGCAGGGAGCTGGCATCTGGTTCCGCAAGGGCGCCGGGGTGGTCATCGGTCTGCTGGGCGTCTATTTTATCGCCGGTTCGTTTGCCGGCATTATCTGAAAAAAAACCGCTATGAATCGGCAACCAATCACGGATAAATTCTCTACTTTCAGGTATGGAGAAAGACCCTGGTTTTCCTCAGCCCATCATAGACATTGCACATTACGGCTATGCTCCGGCAGTATTCCTGTTGCCGAAAGTATTCAGATGAATTTCCGCAATCAGGACAGATCCATCACCGCCAGGCTCACCCGCCAAGCAGCATCAAGGACAAGTACATCCCCTGAACCAGTAGGATCACAAGGATCAGCGAGACCGGGTAAACGGAAGAATAGGCTACAACTGGTCTTTCGGATTTATCCACTTCCCGGATGATGTCCAGGCCAGGGGTGAAGGTCATCCCGCCGCAGATGACGCCAAAGCATTCGCTGATAGGAATTTTCATTATGTAATGGCCTGTCAGGAAGCTGGCGGCCATCGGGATCATGGTAAAAAGAATGGCATACAGGGCATAGTAAATTACATCATAATCGAGGAATTCGACAAAGCTTTGGCCGGTTTCAAACCCGACCTGCACGAAAAAAAGCGCCAATCCGAGTTCTTTGAGCACCTCGGTTGCATTGCGCGGAAATCGGCCGATAAAATTTCCGATTTGTCCAAAATGTCCGAATATCAAGCCAGCCACCAATCCTCCCCCTGCAAGGCCCAGAGAGAAATTTCCAATGGCTGGAAAGGGGATGATGAGACCGCCGATGAAAAAGGCCAGAAACAATGCGGCTGCCAGCGACCGGATATCAACCCGCCTTTGTACCGCCTGGTGCTCATGGCCTAAAAACATTTCGAGCTGGTCAAGCTGGTAGGGGGAGCCGACAGCCACCATTACATCCCCGTATTCAAGCACCTGGTCATATCGGGGAATAAATTCCAGATTGGCGCGGATCACACGTGTCAGGGAAACATTGAAGCGCAGCCGGATTCCCAGGTCAGTAAGAGAACGGTTGATCACTGACTTGTTTTCCACCACGATACTTCGGGAGTCCAGTTCCGGGCTTTCCTCAAAGTTTTCCAGGACTTCCTCGCCCAGTATACTGCCCACCTTTTCAACGTCTTGCTGGGCGCCTTCCAGCCGGACAATGTCATTTTTGAAAAGAGCAGTACTTCCGCTGGCTGTGCGCAAAGACAGATCCCTTAAAATGCCTGAAATGACCACATTACTGTCTTGAATATCGGAAATTTCCTTGATCAATTGTCCGTGATACTTGTCATTTATTACCCGGTACAATTTGGCCACCATGTTGCTATATGACCGGGTTTCTTCTTCCAATCGCCTTCTTAAAATACGCATGGCGATACTTATAAACAAAATAACGCCCAACAGGCCAAAAGGATACGCCACCCCATAACCGAAAATCACTTCGCTTTCAGGACTGAACTGCAAAGCACTGACCAGGGCCGGACTGGAGGTAAATGCGCCTCCGAACAGCCCGAGGCCGATGCCCACCGGAACGCCGGCAAGATAAATAATGACAACTGTGTTTATGCCGGATATAACAAGCAATATGATAACATTCGTGATAAAACGCTTGCCGTGCTGCTTAAAGGCCCGGAAAAAACTGGGGCCTGCCTCGAGTCCTACGCATAACAAAAAAAGCACAATACCAAGGTCCTGGAGTATGGGAACCGGATTGAACTGGTAAAGGTATCCGGCGATCATGGCCACGATCAGCACGCCGCTGGAACCGAAACCCACCCCTTTGATCCGGATATTGCCAAAGGTGATTCCAAGCAATACGATCAGAAACGTGACAATGAGTTCAGACTTCTGAAAGAAAAATTCAATGGTTATGAGGTCTTCTAGCGGGGTCATGCCTGTTTAAAACCTGCGGTTGTCGGATTTGTGTTTTTTAAAACGATGTCAATACAGCAATATCTGTCTTTAATTCCTTTAGTCCCCATGGAATTTAAAATAAAAATGATGCCATGAGAATGCAAACTGCTCGCGGCAGGGACCACCCTTTCGGGTGCCCCCCGCACAGATCGCGGCGTGCGGAACTACCGCACCGGGCTCATACCTCCGGTGTTTGGTGTAAAAGCCTGCGTTCGGATAGGAATGTTAGACCTTGTGCTCTCCATACACAGTAGGGGGCTTATGGACAATTTAACCATTACTATAGACGAGGAGACTCTTAAAAAAAGCCCGCATTCGGGCACTTGAGCAATATACTTCTGTAAACCGTATTCTCAGGCAGTCCCTGGCAGTATATGCAGGGGTAAGTCGGGATCAAAGTGATTCAGTCAATAAAATCATTGCACTGTCCAACGCTTCCATTTTCAGGCAGGGAAAACTCCGCTTAGGACCAGGCCGGGGGATGTGATGAAAACGGGGTTTTAAAAGAGTCCCCGTTTTTACAGGATTTTATTTATCTGGATGGAGTTTTCGCAGGCCCCGATTTTTTTACGCGGTTTCTGCCTTCTCTCTTGGCCCTGTACAGGGCTCTGTCCGCTCTTAGAAACAATTCATTCACGCTTTCGGTTTCCTGCTGATAGGCCGCTGCACCGATGCTTACCGTAAGGAATATATATCTGCCTTCATATTTTACCGGGGTTTTCCCGGTTATTTGTCTCAGTCTTTCAGCCAGCAGCAGTGCGTCCTCAATGCCGGTATTAGGCAAAAGCATGCCGAATTCCTCGCCTCCGAGGCGGCCTGATAAATCAGCCTGGCGAAGCTGTTTATTCATGGTTATTGCACACTGCTTCAATACGGCATCTCCCGCAGCGTGACCATAGGTGTCATTGATATTCTTAAAGTCGTCAATATCTATCATCAGCAGCGAAAAATCCCCTCCGTACCGTCCGGCACGATTTATCTCCAGGGCGGCTTTTTCCAAAAAATATCTCCGGTTCCACAGACCGGTAAGCGCATCTGTGGTGGCCAGGGTTTTTAACTTTTCCTCCGCATGCTTCTGCTCTGTAATGTCCCTGGCCCATTCAACAAAACACTCCAGATTCCCGTCAGAGTCCAGTATGGGTATAACCCTGATATTGAGCCATATGCCGCCGGGCATTTCTACCTCTTTTTCTATGATTTTTTTTGAGTCAAAAACTGATACCGGCGGGCAATCAGGACATATATGATCATATCCCCTGTAAGTCAGGTGGCATTTCGTGCCAAGGTTCCTTTGGTGTTCCGGAACAGCCGCAAAGCCGTTCCAGTTGCTGTAAACTATATTCATTTCCGAATCTTGTATCGAAATCATGTCCGGCACAAGGGCAAGCATTTTCTGAAACAGTTCCTCGCTTTTCCGGAGTGCATTTTCAGTTTGCCTAAGACCGGTTATATCCTGAACTATTCCCACGGACCGAATAACCGTCCCTGATCTGTCGCGTTCATGAAAGCATTTTTCATGGACATAACGGATTTCACAAGTGTTTTTGCGGACAATTCTATGCTCAATCTCATAGCAGCTATCTCCGCTCTCCAGGGAGTTCAGGTAAGCCTGATTTACCATGGCGCTGTCACCGGGATGGATAAGATCAAGAAAGTCCCGGTAGGTGGCCCCGAATTTCCCTGGATGCACTCCGAAAATACGGTAAACCTCATCTGACCAGGTCAGGCTGTCGGTGGCCGGGTAAAATTCCCAGCTTCCTATGTGTGCTATCTCCTGTGCTCTTTTAAGTAACTCTCTGCTTTTTTTTAACTCTTTTTCGGTCTGCTTGCGCTCGTCAATATCGGTAACAAAACCCTGGTAATATAATGCCTCCTGTTTTTTGACACTCAGGCGGCGGGCGTTGATCGATACCCAGAAAACCTTGCCGCTGCGTTTGACAAAGCGGCATTCATAGTTTGTCACTTCACCCTTCATAATCAGGAAGCTTTTAAATATTTCCCTGTCACTGCGATCAGCATATACCTGCCCGGCAATATCAGTAACCGATGCTGTCATCTCCTTCGGCGATTCATAGCCGAGCATCAGGGCCATGGTTTTGTTTGCATACGAAAAGCGTCCGCCGGGAGTGGATATGAATATGCCCATGGGGGCATTTTCAAAAAAGTCCTTGTTTTCTTCAGGCCGGATTTGCCCGATGAGGATTTCCGGCGCAGGAAATTTTGAGTTTTGAGGCATTATCCCCCTCTGCGAGAGTGTGATTCTTCATGACATTTCTAAATTTTAATTCAGAATTCAATAAAATCAAAAATTTTTACCTTGAAACAATGAAATATTCCTTCAGGAATTCGTTTGCGATCTTCGGCGGCCATAGCCAACACGGTGCTGCTTGGGCATTTTTTGCTACAGAAATAGCATGAATAAGCGCTGTTTCCATTTTGAAAATGATATTGACAAAAGATGGATCCGACGAGTTTTTGATGAAGTTGAAAAGGGTTTTCAGCAGGGTGTACTTGAAACGCTTGGTGGATTGTTTCTGGCCCTCGGTATCCTGGGTCAAAAACTGGAAGATGTGATCCGAAGTGATGGAGGCAAGCTCCAGCCGACTGTTAACCTTGAAAACTGTACCGGTTTTTAAACCTCTATTATTTCAGACCAATATCCCAGTTCCACTTGCCGGGACGCTTCTTCATTTTAATCCCTTCAGGGACCGGTTCGCTCATACGGACAAACATCCTGTATCCCAGGTTTTGAAGCGTATCCTCATGATCGGTGAGATCCACGACCCAGTCCGGATAGATCCAGTAATTGTCATCCATGCGGCTCGCCCACGCATACTCGCCCCTCGGGCTTTTAAAAAGACTTTCCGCAGCCAGAGAATCCGACACAGTGCGGGATATGCACAGCGGCCAGTTGCCGTATATCAATGCGCCCAGCGGCAGCGGACTTCTTGCAGGAAGACGTGTGAAATCCTTTTTACCCAGTTCCGGGCTTACGATCACCCCGGAAAATCCAAGGGCTGCCAGGTTTTCCATGGCAAGCTCATTGGAAATGTTGCAAAAAGGTCCGGCCCAGGCTGTAACTTTCTTGCCGGGCGGGAAAAAGATCATCTGCCAGGGAGAATTTAGCACGAAACGCTTAAAACCCTTGTCCAGTGCCCCGTCAATTAC
>JAIPDT010000022.1 GCA_021737545.1 Desulfobacteraceae bacterium | reverse complement strand
CCTCTTAATATCGACCGGGTAATTGTAGCCATAAACAACGCCTTAAACTTCCGGCGTTTGGAGGAGGAAAACCGGTTTCTGCGGAAAAGAACCATTGAAAAATATGCCATTACCGGTCATTGCCCCGCTACGGTGGAGCTGAGAAAGCAGACCGGAATCGCGGCACCCACGGATGCCTGGATTCTTATCACAGGAGAAAACGGCACGGGCAAGGAACTGGTGGCCCGGACCATTCACCAGCTTTCCCCCCGTGCGGACAATCCCCTAGTGGATGTAAACTGCGCCGCTCTTTCTGACGAAGGACTGGAAAACGAACTTCTGGGCCACGAAAAAGGCGCATTTGCAGGATCGGTAAACAAAAAGCACGGCAAATTCGAGTTGGCCCACCAAGGGACCATTTTTTTCGACGAGATCGGAGATATGGGCCTAAAAACCCAGGCCACCATACTGCGGATTCTGGAAGAAAGGCAGTTCCAAAGGCTCGGCGGCGGCAGAACCATTCCGCTCGATGTCCGTGTGATAGCATCCACAAACAAAGATCTTAAAAAAGCTATCGCAGAAGGCACTTTCAGGGAAGATCTGTACTACAGATTAAACGTGGTGCCCATTTATGTCCCCCCGCTTCGCGAACGCAAGGATGACATACCGGCGCTGGTGGACGTATTTTTGTCCAAGACGGCAGAAGAAAGCCGGACACCTGCCAAAACAATGACTTCAGCCGCCCTGGAGGCCCTGAAAAAGTACCACTGGCCCGGCAATGTCAGGGAACTGAAAAACCTTGCAGAACGTCTGGACATAATGATTGAAGCAAACATAATAGACATCGGAGATATTCCGTCCCCTTATAGCGGCAGCCGGGCAGAGCCTGAAATCGACCTTTATTCCCTTTTTTCCTACGGCAGACTAAAGGACGCTCAGAAAGCCTTTGAGGAATTTTTTATAGCGCAAAAACTCAGGGATTGCGATTTCGATATCTCAAAAACCGCAAAGCAGGCCGACGTGGATAAATCTTACGTAAAAAAGATCCAACGCAAGATCCGTCCCGCTCAATAAAAATTTGAAAACAGAATATAAAAATTCGTGCGAAGCATCCTTTGGGGAAAAACAATAATAATTTACGAGAAATCCATTTGCAGATAATCGGAGGCAAGTTCAAGGGAAGAAAGCTGTTTTCCCTGCAGGGCGGAAAAACACGTCCCACCTCCGGCAAAGTACGGGAAGCTGTTTTCAATATCTGCGGGGGGCTGGTCCCCGGAGCCAGGGTGGCGGACCTGTTTGCCGGAACAGGTGCCATGGGCATAGAAGCTCTTAGCAGAGGCGCAAAACACGCCGTTTTTGTGGAGGCAGACCCCGGGGCTGCCGGCGTAATAAAAAAAAACCTGTCCGCCTGCGGAGCACAAGACGATTCCGTGGTTTTATGCCGGGACCTGCTGCACGGCCCGGGCATCCTTGCCGATCTAAACTCCGCCTTTGACCTGGTGTTTATGGATCCGCCTTATAATCGGGGGGTTCTGCTCCCGGCACTGGAAAACCTTGTAAAAAGCGACACGCTCGCACCTGATGCAGTGGTAATAATCGAGCACTCCCGCACAGAAGCGGTGCCGGCCATGCCGGGGGGGCTTAAAGTATACGAAACCCGCAAATACGGAAAAGCACTTGTAAGCTTGCTTTCATATATGGTAGCAAGCAGAAACCCGGTACAAAAAATGCCGGAATAACATCGGAACCAGGCAAAGCCTAAACCCACAGAAACAGGACAAGGGAATGGAAAAAGTCGCAATTTACCCCGGCTCGTTCGATCCGGTCACAAACGGTCACCTCGATATCATCGAGCGGGGTCTTAAAATATTTGACCGTATCATTGTCACTATTCTCGAAAATCCGGCAAAAACCCTGCTGTTTTCCGTGGAGGAACGCCAGGAACTGCTGGAGCAGTCGCTTGAGAATTTTTCAGACATCGAAATCAACTCCTATGACGGACTTCTGGTCGATTACGCCAGAAAGAGGGGGGCTCACGCAATTTTAAGGGGGATGCGGGCGGTATCAGATTTTGAACACGAATTTCAGCTGGCCCTTATGAACAGGCGGCTCAACCGGGAAATCCAGACCGTCTTCCTTATGACCGGGCTGCGCTGGATATTTACCAGCTCCTCGATTATCAAGGAGGCTGCCAAGTTCGGCGGCAACATAGAAAGCATGGTGCCGCCCCCGGTGCAGAAAAGGCTGGAGGAAAAGTTCCAGAGGCCGCTTGACAAAGGTGAATAGTTCCTTGTTCAGTCCATTCCTTTTCTGCGGCCAAGCCGATCCAGAAAAATCACAAGCGCGAAGCCCGCGGCCATAAGCAGAACCGGCACCGCAGCTTCGGGCCATAAGCCGTCGGGCAGCACGTTTTTCTCCTTTAGGACCACAAGTTCACCGTGGACTTTTCCCGCGAGCAAAGGCTCTTTCCAGGGCCAAATCTTTCTCATGGAACCCAGCATAAGACCTGTGAGACAGGCAAGAGCTGCGTTGTGATACCTGTCGAGCAAAAATTTCAACACCCGGGCAAAACCGATTAAGCCCAGGGCGCACCCGGCTACAAAGATCCCGAGCACCGCCAGGTTCGACGGCATAAGGGGATTTTTTAAAACAGCCACGATAAATTCATACTTTCCAAGAATCAGCAGTATAAAAGCCCCGGACAGCCCGGGCAGTATCATAGCACATACGGCCAGCATCCCGGATAAAAACACGAAAATGTGGGTTTCAGGCGTTTGGGCGGGAACCATACCGACGATGACATAGGCGGCGCCCGCTCCAATGCAGAATGCTGCGGCGGATACTGCGGACCGGCTCTTTACCCTTCGACCCACGACCCATATGGATGCCGCAATCAGTCCGAAAAAAAAGCTCCATGTCGGCACTGGATAGTGGTGAAGCAGGTAATTCATCAGCCGGGCCAAACTGACGACAGCGACTCCGATCCCGCAGAAAAGAGACAGCAGAAACCGGATATGTACTTCTGCCACCGCTCCTTTCAAATCCAACCGGACCAGCCTGGCAAGCACTCTGGCGTTTACAGACTTTACAGCCGCCAGAAAATCCTCATATATGCCGGTAATCAGAGCAATTGTACCGCCCGAGACCCCGGGCACAGTGTCTGCGGCACCCATGAAAGCGCCCTTTACGCCCAGCAGCAGAGCGCAACGACCCGACTCAGGGCCCGGAGAGGAAAAGAACGCAGATTTCCAGGAATTATCCGCGGGATTGCGGCTCAATCGTCTCTCCACCCGTACTGACCGACAAGCCTCACAAAACGGCATCCGCACAGCTCGCTCTGGTGGATGCCCTGTTCGTCCTTTACTATCTTGACCATTTTCTGGGAAAGTGAGGACCCAACCGGTATGACCATCCTTCCGCCCATTGCAAGCTGATCGATCAGCGGCTTGGGAATTTCCGGAGCCCCCGCGGTAATGACTATTGCATCAAACGGGCTTTCCTCGCGCCATCCTATGGTTCCGTCCGAATACCTTGGAATGATACTGTAATAACCGAGTTGTTCCAAAACCTTGCGGGCGTTTTGATACAGGGTACGGTTTCTTTCAATTGTATAAACCCGGTAGGCGATTTCGGCAAGCACGGCTGCCTGATATCCGGATCCGGTACCGATTTCCAGAACCCGGTCTTCTTCATCCACCTGCAGAGCCTCTGTCATCATAGCCACTATGTAGGGCTGGGATATGGTCTGCTGTTCTCCTATGGGAAGAGGGTGATCGTTGTAGGCCTGGTCCATGAGGGCTTCACTTACAAACAAATGGCGCGGCACCCGCAGCATTGCGGCAAGCACCCTGGGATCGCTCACACCCCGGGGCTCGAGCTGGTTTTTGACCATCGCCTCCCGATGCCGCTTGTATCTTGGAGAATCACCTTCCATAATAATTCGATATTTATCAATTCCCTCCAGATCCGTCAAGCGCCAAAAAACGGCGGCTCCTGTTTCAGGACATAAAAAAATCTTGTGTTTTTGACATCCTGCAGATATCGGGTATAGTCTTTAAAAGAATGGGGCCCGGATATCGAAGCACGAATATCGAAATAATTTCAAATTACAAAAACAGTGAATTTGCAGCAGAGATGAAATGGATTAAAACACGCGTGATGTTTGAAGCAGAGGATCAGGAGTCCGCGGCTGAAATGATTGCGGATATTTTCCATGACCTGGGCCTTCAAGGCGTAATCATGGAGAGCCCGGAACAGAATCCCGCCCTTGACTGGGCAGGCGACGCCCTGCCCGCCCCGGAGCAAAACGCTGTCATAGGTTTTTTCGCAGACGACGGCCGGCTCAAGAAAAACCGTGCAGAGCTTGAAAAAAGGCTGTCCGACCTGCAATCCAAAGGAGGCATTCAATACCGGATTCACTCAAGCGGCATTGACGAGCAGGATTGGGCCGAATCCTGGAAAATCCACTTTCACCCGGTAAAGATCTCGGAACGAATCGTGGTAAAGCCCACCTGGCGGCAATATGACCGCCAGGGCGAACAAATCGTGATCGAACTAGACCCCGGCATGGCCTTTGGCACCGGTACTCATCCTACCACTGCGATGTGCCTAAGGCTGATGGAACAATACATGATGCAAGGCCTCCGGGTTCTTGATATCGGCACGGGGTCCGGAATCCTGCTTATAGCAGCGGAAAAACTGGGGGCATCGGCACTCTGCGGCATCGACTCCGACCCGGTGGCAGTAAGCGTAGCAGAACAAAATCTTCGGTTAAACGGTATCAAGGAAAACCTGTTCAAGTTAAAAACCGGCAACCTGGTAGAATCGGTTTCTGAAAGCTTTGACATGGCCATAGCCAATATACTCACCACGACCATTGTCCCCATGATCCCGGAAATTCCCCGGGTGCTTGCCACAGGGGGGATTTTTATCGCCTCGGGCATACTGGCTGAAAACAAAATGACCGTAACTTCGGCGCTTCATGAGTCAAAGTTTAAGGTACTGGAGATTATGGAGGAAGATGGCTGGATCGGTATTGCCGCAAAAAAATTATGACTTTCTGATACTCGTCACTTCTGAGGCCGGTACCAGACGCACCTGTTGTTTTAAACCCGGCAGCTTTTCTGCCAGTACCTCGTAGGTGACCTCATGGGGATGGGCAATGCCGATCGCCCGGCCTTTTTCCCTGGCCACTTCCACCAGCCGCTCCAACTGGAAGCGGATGAATTCAGCCTCCGGCACGTGATCGATAAATACATCCCTTTCGGCAAACGGAACATGAAACAGGCGCGCAGAAGAAATACTGCGGCTGTTAGGGGTTGTAAGACTGTCAATATAATAAAGCCCGCGTTTCTTGACAATTGAGAGGATCTGATTCATGTGCGCTGAGTTTTCACTCATTTTTGAGCCCATGTGATTGTTAATTCCGCTTATATAAGGGATGGCATCCAGGTTTTTTTTAAGAATGCGGATGCGTTCGTCTGCGGACATTTCGGATAACAATGCGCCGGGGCCCGGATCCTTGTCAGGATATTCCTTCGGCTCCATGGGCAGATGCAGGATCACCTGACCTCCGTTTTGATATGCCTGCTCAGCAATTTCCTTCTGAAAAGGGCTTGCCGGCAGAACCGCATAAGTAAAGGGAACGCCCAGACCCAGAAATTTTTCGGCAATCTCCTTTTCATGCCCCAGGTCGTCGATTATGATGGCAACCAAGGGCCGCTTTTCAGGCAGTTCCGGCGGCCGGGGTTTTTCCGGGACGGAAACCGGCTCCGGCGGCTTTTTCGGGGGCTTGAAATAGAGATGATAATAGCCGGCAAGCAACACAACGGCTGCCAGTATTCCGGCGAATACGAGAAACTCCCACTTGACGCTTCGCTCCCGCCCCTTTTTCCGGCTTTCCGTGCTTTTCCGGGATCTTGTAGTCCCCGTCTTTTGTGAAGCCGGACTGCCGGATGTCGATTTTTTTGATGAAGCAGTTTTCTTTGACGATGCGGTTTTTCTGGAACTCGAACTTTTCTTTGATCCGCTTTTTTCCTGCTTTTTCTTTCCGGAATCCCGATTTTTTGCCATTATCTTCTACTGTTTTCCTTCTCCTAATGCCCGGAATACCGAATATCCCTTTAAAATTTCATATGCCCTGTTGACCTGGGAATCCAACAAAAGGACTTCGGGATCACGGTCACTGTGGCTGTAAAGTGCATTGCGCAGCCGCAGCAGCTTTTCCAGATCCGCCTCCTCGTCATCGTTTTCGGCAGAGGGCTTTTCTTTGTCCTCCTTTTGATCGAGCTTCCCGGAAGAATCTTTTTCCACGGTACCCTTCTGCTCCATTTCTCCGGGCAGATGGTTTTCAAGATCCCGCTCTTTTATCCGGGAGGCGCTTAAGCCGCCGGTCTTTTCGTCAACAAGCTCTCGTTTGACCACGAGATCCGGATGAATTCCTTCCGCCTGGATGGATCTGCCGTCAGGGGTGTAATACTTGGCAACTGTATATTTCAGCCCGTATCCCCCCCGAAGCGGCTTTACCGTCTGAACGGAACCCTTGCCAAAAGAAGTGGTGCCCAGCACCAGAGCGCGTTTATGGTCTTGCAGGGCTCCTGCCACGATTTCGGCGGCGCTTGCGGTTCCCCCGTTTATCAGCACCACTACCGGATAATCGGGTTCGCTTTTATCCACGGAAGCCTCGTAGGAACTTTCCTTATTTTCATTGCGCCCCCTGATTGAAACGATATTTCCTTTAGTTAAAAACACATCTGATACGGATACCGCCTGGGTTAGCAGCCCGCCCGGGCTGTCGCGCAAATCAAGGATCAGGCCCTTTAACGAATCACCCCTTTTCTCCAGGTCCGCCAGGGCCTTTTTGACCTCGTCCGTGGTATTTTCCCGGAAATTGGTGATCCATACATACCCGTAGCCCGGCTTTAGCATTGCGTACTTAACACTTTCCATGGGGATAACGTCTCTTACCAGGGATAGCTCCATAGGTTTGGAGCGGCCTTCCCGCATCACCGTGATATTAATCTCGGTGCCGGGCTCGCCGCGCATTTTCTTTACAGCTTCCCAGAGCATCATGTCCTTGGTCGGCTTGCCGTCCACCTTGATGATTACATCATTGGCCCGTATCCCGGCCCTGGAGGCGGGAGTGCCTTCAATCGGGGAAACTACTGTGAGCATGCCGTCCCGCTTGGTAATAACAATTCCTATACCCCCGAATTCCCCGCGGGTTTCATTCTGCAGCGCGTCAAAAGCTTCAGGGGGCATGAACGTGGAGTGAGGATCCAGACTTTCCACCATCCCGGTTATAGCCTTTTCGATAAGTTCGCGGGTGTCGACGGTTTCCACATAGTTTTTCTCGATTTCCTCGAGCACGTCGGAAAACAGTTTGAGTCCCTCATAGGTCTCGGTCTTGGCCAAACTGCCGTATACGCCGCTTGCCATCATTACGCCCAAAACCGCAACGACAATCAGGACCAGTTTTCTGGCGAATTTACTATTTTTAAGTTCCATCCCTGGCTCCTTTTTATCCTTTGTCCAGCCATTTCATCGGATCGACCGGGTTGCCGTGACGCCGGATTTCAAAATAAAGACAAGGGCTGTTTACGGGGCCAGATTCTCCCACTGTGGCGATCACCTGCCCGGATTCCACCGCATCGCCCTTGTCGTTAAATATCTCTTCCACACGCGCATATACTGTGTGATAACTCTCCCCGTGAGAAACAATCACAACCCGGCCAAAACCCCTGACCCAGTCGGCAAACACGATTTCTCCGGCAAACACGGCCCTTACAGGGTCCCCTATTTTTGAACGGATCTCGATGCCGTTTCTGTAATTAACAGCCCCGGAATCAGAACTCACGTGTCTGCCGAAATCAGAAACAATCTTACCCTGAACCGGCATCTTTAGCAACCCCTGATGTGCATCGAAATCATGTCCGCCCTTATCGTAACTCTTTTCAAGCCCTTTTATGGTTTTGTCCAGCCGCCGGGCGGCCTCGCGCAAGTAGGCAAGGGTCTGCTTCCTGTCTGATTTTTTTCTTTCCAGTCCTGCTAACACGGCATTTCGCTCCCGGCGCATTTCCGCCAACTCGGTAAGACTTTCTTCATACCGGCTGACCAGCCTCCTTTTTTCCTCCTGCTTTTTCTGCAGCCCGAAAAGCAGCCCGGAAAGCTTTTGCCTTTCCTCCGCCATTTCCCTGATCACGGCCTCGTCATGCTCGAGCACACGCTCAATTGCGGCCTTTCGTGAAAAAAGCTGCTGCACTGAATCTGCGGTTGCAAGCAGATTCATCTCGCCGAGCCGGCTTAACTTATAGAGCACCACTATACGCCTGCCGGCATACTTTTTTTTACGCACCAGCTCGGCGCGCACCTGATCAACCTTTTCTTCCAGTATATGTATCCTTGTCCCCGCCTCTTCTACTGCCGCCATCAAATTTTTTAAGTCACTGCGCTTTTTGCCGAGCCGGCGATCTATTTTTTCCAGATCCCCGGCAACTGCGTCCTGTTTTTCTTCAACCGCCCGGAGTTCTTTTCGCTTCTGCTTTATCCGGCGTTCAATCTCCTTTGCCCGGGCCATGGCCAGTTCCCGGTTAACTTCTGTTTCATCTTCCGTGACACTGTGTCTTGTATAACGTTTCAGGTATCGGCTATTATTGTATACATATCCGATACGCCCGTCATGCAGCACCTGAATCCATTGCGTATCCTCCTGCAGGATGCGAAGTTCTGCGCCTTTTTCAAACACCCGGATTACAGGGGCATTCATGTCGGGAGCACTTCTCATATTAAGACTTCCGACCTGAACCACGCCGGTTTGCTGCAAATTTTGGCAAAACACTGCCGCGGGCCACAACAGAGCGGCCATTAATACAGCCCCTGCAATTATATGCGCAGGAAACGACGAATGGTGAAATAGCAACCCAGCCACCCCACAAGCATGCTCGATATTATGATAAAAACCGTTAATTCCGGGGGTATAAACCGCACCTGGAAAAACTGCAGCAGGCCTCCGGACGAAAATTTGGGCATCACTGCCAGATACCCTGCGTAAAGCAGTCCGGTCCCCCCGAGACCCCCCAAAAGACCCAGCATGGCGGCTTCCAGATAAAGCGGATACTTTATAAACTCCTCGTCCGCTCCTATGATCCGGGTGATTTCTATCTCCTCGCGCCTGGAATACAGAATCAGCCGCATTGTATTTGCCACGATAAACATGATGGCAACAAAAACCAGCCCGGCCATTACAAAAGCAGTAATCCTGAAAAGATTATAGATGCCGTAGAACCGGTGCAGCCACTTTCGGGCGTATTCAACGTCAGCGACTTCCGGTCGGCCGGTGATTTTTTCCGCCAGCCGGTCAAGCACCTCCCCGTCTTCCAATTCCCGGATTATGCTGATCTCAAGGGCGTCCGGCAGGGGATTTCCCTTGAGATCGGAAAGCAATGACGAGTGAGGACCGAGCTGGTCTTTTAACCAGGCAAACCCTTCTTCCCTGGGCACGTAAGAGACCGTATCCACGCCTTCATACTGCTTTATTGCTTCTGCAGCAGCCCGGGCCTGCTCTTTTTCGATATCGGCTTCCAGATAGGCGGTGATCCGAACCCCCCGCTGCCACGCGGCCATCAGGTCGCCGGCATTAATAAAAAACAGGGCGAATGCACTTACAATAAATACTGCCAGGACAATAGTGAATAAGCAGACCCCGTGGAAAAACCGGTGCCGTATAAAATCGCCAAGAGCCCTTCGGAAAACCCCGATCATCCGGCCTCCCCGCCTGCGGCATCAACCCGCCTGCCTCCTTCCAGGTAGATTGCCCGGGCATCAAATCTGGACAAAAGATCCCGGTCATGAGTGGTAATTATAATTGTAGCCCCCCGGGCATGGGCTGCACGCAAAAGCTGTAAAACCCTCTCAGAAGCCGCCGGGTCAAGGCTCGCCGTAGGCTCGTCTGCCAGAATTATTTTCGGTTTGCCCACCATGGCTCTGGCCACGGCAGCCCGCTGCTTTTCCCCGCCGGAAAGCGTTGGTGGATAAGCATCCGCCTGGTGGGAAAGACCGACCAGCTCCAGTAAATCCCCGACCCTTTCCCGGATCAGGCTTCTGGACTTAAATCCCGCCACTTCCATGACCAGGGCCACGTTCTGGAAGACCGTACGATTGGCGATCAGCTTGAAGTCCTGGAAAATTACCCCGATCCTGCGCCGCAGCATCGGTATTTGCTGTCTGGAGATTCTTGACAGATTAATCCCGTCAACAATTGCATAGCCGTCGCTCATGCGCTCGCCCAGGTATAAAAGTTTGATCAATGTGGATTTCCCGGCCCCGCTGGGCCCGGTTATAAACACAAAATCATTTTTTAATATATCGAAACTTAAGTCGCAAAGGGCGTAAACACCACCAAAATGCTTGGTGACCCTGTAGAAATGAATAATCTGCCTGTGAAGCTCGCTGTTGTTCTGTTCCATTGTTTATATTGACGGGTCAGGGATTTGCTGATATTGTCACAATCAAGCTCAGGGAGTGCCGTTTCCGGTTTTCTCTGACACCCCCACTGAACTCATTTTGACACGGCTTCTTCCAACAATCAGTGGGGGATATTTTTATCGAATCCGCCCCATGAAATCAACATTTTCCTGGAGCAGCAAAATCCGCGGTCCAAGGAAGACGGATAAATCCGGAGGCAAAAAGATGAAAGAAGAACTCATTTACCTGCTCTGCCAAAAATCGTTTCAATACAGCGAAGATCCGGTTTTCAGGCTGGCTTCCGGGCAGATGAGCAGCTACTATATAAACTGCAAACCCGTAACTTTGAGTCCCCGGGGGCTTTACCTGATAGGCCATCTGGTATTCGATGCCATAAGAGACCGTGAAATCGACGCCGTCGGCGGAATCACATTCGGAGCCGACCCCA
This sequence comes from Desulfobacteraceae bacterium, assembly GCA_021737545.1. GTDB lineage: Bacteria > Desulfobacterota > Desulfobacteria > Desulfobacterales > Desulfosalsimonadaceae > Desulfosalsimonas. The sequence goes on along the minus strand of JAIPDT010000022.1, from coordinate 14,404 downwards.
TAGCCATTGCAGCGGCTTTTGTTTCCGAGCTTGAGTCGGCACCGATAAAGGCGTTTTCCATACGCAAAACACAGAAGGACCACGGCATTGTCAAATGGATCGAAGGGGATCTTGCCCCCGGAGAAAGGGTTGCAATTGTCGAAGACGTGGCCACAACCGGCGGATCAACCCTGAAGGCCGTTGAGCGCGCCCGTTCGGAAAAACTCGAGGTTGACTCCGTGGTCCTGCTCGTAGACCGTCAGGAGGGCGGTGCGGAAAATATCAGGAAAACCGTGCAGGAGGTCAGGTCAATTGTCACCCGTCAGGAACTGCTTGCCGCCCGGCTCGGCGGGAAATAGGCGGCACATGCATCATCCGATTCCCAGACCCTGACACTGGATACAAAAATCCCTTCATCCTTACCGATACGTTCTGAAAATTCATCCGCAATGTGTCTGGCAATAATCTCCGAGGAGGGATTGTCAAATACGGGCAGATCGTTTAAGAAGCTGTGATCCATGGTTTCGATGATTTCGCCGAGCCTTTGCTTGATTATACCGAAATCCATGAGCACCCCGGAGTCCTGGAGCTTTTCCCCTGCCACGCACAACTCCACCTTCCAGTTGTGGCCGTGCAGGTTCTCACACTTCTCGGTAACCATCTTCAACTGGTGGGCCGCCGCAAAACGGGTAATCACCTTGAGTTCATACATTATGTTCCCCTGCTCATATTTTATTTGGCCGCCTTTGAAGAAGATGTTCCGGATTTGGTAAAAATACGCTTGATCCTGGAGGTAATCTTTTCAGACTCCAATTTTTCAAACTCCCTTAACAGCTCTTCCTGGCGCTTGCTCATGTTCTTGGGGGTTTTCAGGACGACTTCCACCAGTTCGTCTCCCGGCAGGCCGGTGCGCAGAGACGGAATCCCCTGGTTTGTAAGCTTTATGATATCGCCGTACTGGGTGCCTTGCGGAATTTTGACTGTTTCCTCTCCGGTCAGGGTGGGCACGGTGATTTCGTCTCCCAGCGAGGCCTGGATAAAGGATAGCTCCACCTTGCATACGATATCGTTATCCCGGCGCTCAAAAACATCATGCTGCTTTACACGGAGAAACACATAGAGGTCGCCGGCAGGACCGCCGTTGACTCCGGGTTCGCCCTCGCCGGCAAGCCGCAGTCTGGATCCGGTATCCACACCAGCCGGAATCTTTAAATCCACCTTCTTTTTTGCCGCAACCTGTTGTCTGCCCATGCATTTTGGACAAGGCTCTTTGATCACCTTTCCCTGCCCCCGGCATTTGGGGCAGACACTTTTTACCTGGAAAAACCCCTGGGTTCGGACAAACTGGCCCGTTCCCCGGCACTGATCGCAGGTCTCGGGGGCGGTGCCGGGTTTTGCGCCCGTGCCCCGGCATTCATCGCAGGTCTCCATTTTTTCGAGTTCCAGTTCGGTTTCCTTTCCGAATGCGGCGTCCGTGAACTCGATGGTAAGGTCATAGCGCAGATCCGCGCCCCGCTGGGCCCGGGTGCGGCCGCCGCGTGTTCCGGTGCGGAAACCGAAAAAATCCTCGAATATGTCGCCGAAGGAGGAAAAGATATCCTCAAAATCACGGAAGCCGCCCTGCTGCCCCGCACCGCCGTTTTCAAAGGCCCGGTGGCCGAACTGATCATACATCTGCCGCTTTTCCGGGTTGCACAGCACCTCATAGGCTTCCGCAGCTTCCTTGAATTTTTCCTCGGCTTCCTTGTCTCCCGGATTGCGGTCAGGATGATGTTTCATCGCAATCTTGCGATACTTCGTCTTCAACTCTTCTGCATTGGCGTTTCTGTCAACGCCCAGGACTTCGTAGTAATCTCTTTTTTCGCTCATATACGAATAACCAACCAATATTTTAAGGTTTAACTTTTACGATTCTATCGCCTTTGGGTGAGCCGACCGCTTCATTAAAAAATTTGTTTTCAGCAAGCAAGCTATTTTAAAACATTCCATATTGTGCTATTGAAATCTTGCCGGAACACTACAGATATGCCCTTGGAAATTCCATCAGTACAATAATGCATAATATTGGATTGTCAATGGACAAAAGCACCGCCCCTTGCTTTGTCAAAAGCATGTTCGGCGCAATCGCGCCCAGATACGATTTTTTAAACCGGCTGTTAAGTCTTCGGCAGGATGTTTACTGGCGCCGCAGACTGATAGATGCGCTATGCGTGCCGGAATCCGGCTGCATTCTGGATGCGGCATGCGGCACCGGTGATGTAATAATCGAGATCCTTTCCCGGAAAAACACCCCGAAAGTGGTCGGCATAGACTTCTCACCGGAAATGCTTGCCATTGCGCAAAAAAAGATAGCCGCCGCCCCTCCGGGGAGGGGGGCTTTTCTGCTGGCGGCAGATGCCCTTGACCCGCCCTTTGCCGGGGAGAGCTTCGATGCCGTAACCATCGCCTTCGGCATCAGAAACATTACCGCGCGTCAAAAAGCCATGGAAAGATTCCGGGAGATACTCAAGCCCGGAGGGATGCTGGCAGTATTGGAACTGGCTACGCCCGCAGACGAAAGGCTGCGCCGGCTCTATCTTCTCTACTTTGCCAAAATCCTGCCTGCAATAGGGGGGCTGTTTTCAAAAAACATGCGGGCATACCGCTACCTGCCGGCCTCGGTTCTCGGCTTTCCCCGGCCGGCCGAATTTGCTGCTCTCATGCGGGGTGCGGGCTTTACAGACGTAAAGTGGCTTGACCTAACAGCCGGAATTGCAACGCTTTACACCGGACGCAAAAAATAAACTTTATTGCTGCGACGGCTCTCCGTACTTTTCCTTGAGACGGTCGAGTTTGTTCAAGTAACGACGTTTGAATCTCAAATCGGTTCTATTTTCTATATTATTTGTCAATTCGGCTATATAGGGCCGAAGATCTATTCCGTGACGGTTAATTCCCTGTTTGATGGCACGGTCGAGCATCAAAACGCTGTAATAACGGGTCAGGGTACGGATTGCGGCCTCCCTGCGCATAAGATAGCTCTGTCCCGACAGGGTATCAAGGAAAAATGCGGCGTACTCGTAAAGGGTCTTTTCCGGGATGCAGGAGCCGAAATATTCCCTGCAGCATTCTTGTGAAATAAAGTACCTGTAGAAATTATACATTGCATGTTCGAGCACATCGCTGTCAGAGCGAAGCACAGCCAGGACCAGCTTGATGCGGTCTTTTCCCAGGACTCTGAAAAAGTGTGCCCGGTTGCGAAACAGGGTGGCAAGGTTGCGTGATTCGCCTGAAACCAGAGGCGGGGTTTTGGCAAGGTCTTCTATCATTTCATTGAAAATTTCATAAGCGCCTTTTTCTTTTGAACCGATCCCGCGCGCGGTCTCCAGATAGTTGAAAAACGACCTGATCTGCCGTTCCAGCCGGCCGCATTCTTCGGTCTCTTCCTTGAATACCGGCTTGCCGAAAACATCCTCCAGGCGCTCTTTGGAAGCTCCCTGAGGCCGCTTGCGCTCGACGTTTTCTTCCAGCCACTTAAAAATATCCTCCCGGTTATCGGAGCGCTGCTCCGCCATTTTTTGTCTTTCCCCCTCAACCGCGGTTTGCACCTCTTTTTCATGCCACTGCATCAGCCTGTGCCAGCCGAAAAAGCCCAGCACGCCGAGCAGGACAAGAGCCACGATGACGATTATAATTCTTGCGGGATTGGAGCCGCCGGATGGATTGCGCATGGAAAATCCTTTCGTCAAAGGGTTTTGCTTTGCCTGCCATCTTAGACCGAGATGAAACGATTTTCAAGCTTGAAGCAAGGCTTGGAAGCAGACGAATTTGTTTCTTGTGAACCCTCGTAAAAATATAGTATAAAATACTTAAAAGCAAGGACGAGGCAGATGCGATACGAAGGACCCATATACAGACCGCCAAACGAAGCAGACAGCCTCTTGATTCAGGCCACGGAATCGGAGGCCGGGACCGGAGCCGGGAACACACCCTGGCAACAGCTTCGGCCTTAAACGAAATCGAACCCTATAAAGACCGGGATAAAATGCTGAATCAGATCGACAGCGCCCTTGCACGAGATGAAAGTACTTTCCGGCCCTTTTTTGTGGGAACGGAATAGATGTCAATATCCCGGAAAATTAAAAATTTCAAAAACCTGCATTGATCCGGAAGAGCACTAATCCGATGTTTAAGTTCATCCACACCGCGGATATTCATCTTGACAGCCCCATGCACAAGCTTGACACTTATGACGGCGCGCCCGTGGAAGAATTCCGTCTGAGCACCCGTCGCGCGCTTGAAAACGTTGTGGATCTGGCCGTTTCCGAAAAGGTATCCTTTGTTCTGATTTCAGGCGATCTATATGACGGCGACTGGAAAGATTACAATACCGGGCTTTTTTTTATCTCCCGGATGAATCTTTTACGTGATGCCGGAATCCCGGTTTATATTATCGCAGGGAATCACGATGCTGCGAGCACCATAACCAGATCTCTTAAATTGCCTGAAAATGTGACAGTGTTCAGCTCCAGCCGCCCTGAAACCCGAATTCTACACGATCCCCCGGTTGCCGTCCACGGAAAAAGTTTTGCATCCCCTGCAGAGAAAAAAGACTTATCATATGACTATCCTGCCTCTCTGCCCGGCATGTTTAATATCGGCATGCTCCACACCTGTGCCACCGGGCGGCCGGGCCACGATCCATACGCTCCCTGCACCCCGGCAGGACTCCGTGAAAAGGGTTATCAATACTGGGCATTGGGGCACGTACACCAATATGAGGTGCTATCCGAAGACCCCTGGATAGTATTTCCGGGAAATACCCAGGGGCGTCATATTCGCGAAACCGGGCCAAAGGGTTGCCTGTTGAACACCGTGGATGACAGCTCGTATCTCTCAATTGAGTTCAGGCCCACCGACGTTGTTCGCTGGTCCATGATCTCAGTGGATGCAGGCGGCGCACAAGATCCTTATGAAATTGTGGACTGGTTTTCAGACAGCCTGGAATCGGAAATAGCCGAACAAAATGGAATCCCCCTTGCTGTTCGTGTGGAAATCAAAGGCGAAACTGAAGCCGCAGGAGAACTCGCGGCAGAACCTGAGCGGTGGACAGGCGAAATGAGGGCCGCCGCCATGGAAACAGGCGGCGGCCGCGTATGGGTTGAAAAAGTAATTTTTTCCTGCCGGCTTCCCGCTGATGTTCAAGACCCCCGGTCCGGCGGAGCCATGGAAGAGCTCCTTTCCCTGTTCGAAGAACTTGCCGAAGACACAGACGCCCGCAGGGAACTGACAGAAGAATTGTCCGACTTTTACCGAAAACTGCCCAGAGAACTGAAAGAAGGCCCTGACGGCATCAGATGCGAGGACCCCGACTGGATCGGCGAACTGCTCAAACAGGTGCGCCCGGAACTAATCGGCCGGCTGATGCGCAAGGAAGAAGGCAAATGAAAATCGATGCTCTGCACCTTCAGGCATTCGGACCGTTTACCGGCTCCGAACTTGATTTCAGCCGCAGCCGCCGCGGGCTTCATCTGGTCTACGGCCCCAACGAAGCCGGCAAGAGCTCTGCGCTTCGGGCTCTTCGGGCCCTGCTATACGGCATACCGGAACGCTCCCGGGACGGCTTTTTTCATCCCTATGCCAGAATGCGTATCGGTGGCACGCTTTGCGCGGAAGACGGGCGGCGCCTGGAAATTATCCGGCGTAAGGGCAGAACCAACACCTTAAGGGCGGCGGACGATCAAACTGTTGTTGATGAAGCCGAACTTGCACGTTTTTTAAACAACGTGGACCCGGATCTTTTTTTCACCATGTTCGGCATCGGCTATGAGGATCTGGTGGCAGGCGGCCGTGAGATAGTTTCCGGCGGCGGAGACCTTGGACAGCTTGTATTTTCCGCAGGCTCGGGCATTGTCAGATTAAAGGAAATCCGCGATACACTGCAGGCGGAAGCTGAAAGCCTGTTCAAACCCTACGGCAAAAACCCTTCCATCAACGCTGCGATTTCCCGTTTAAAAGAAATAGATAAACAAATCCAGAACACAATGCTGCCCGGAACCCGTTGGGCGGATACAAACAAGGAGCTAAGACAAGCCCTGGAAAAACGTAAATCCGTGGAAACCGAGCTGACGGAAAATGAAAAGGCCCGCCATCACCTGACCAGGATAAAGGAAGCCCTGCCGCTTATAGCCAGACGGCGTGAGGTCCTGGATCTGCTTGGCCAATACGAAAACACGGTCCTGCTGCCGGATAATTTTGCAGAAACCAGGCGGGATCTTGTCTCAAAGCTCGACATCTACACCCAGGAAGCCGACCGTGCGCGTAACTCGATTGAAAAAATCGAGAATGAAATTGCAGGACTGCCGTCAACCGAGGCGGTCCTCGAAAATGCGGAGCTAATCGAGGCATTTCACCAGCAGCTAGGCGGTCAGCATAAAGCCTCGGCAGAACGGATAAAACTCGAAACCCGCCGCACCTCGCTGCTGGGCGAATGCAGGGAAATTCTCAGAAGCCTCTCGAACGAACTGACCCTGGAAGAAGCCGAAAAGCTGCGCATCAAAAAGGACCAGGTTGCCGCCATCCGGCGGTTGTCCTCAGAATACGAACAAATCACGACCCGCATTCAAAGTGCACGTGAAGAATTGCCCGGCCTGAACGAGGAAATCGAACTGCTTGAGGAAAAAAGGCGGGAACTTCCAGCCCCCTTGGACCCCGAAACCCTGGACGCTCTTAAAACCTCCCTGGCAGAGGCCTCGGAATACGGACCCCTTGAAAAACAGAACCGGCAAAGTCTTGCCGAGCTTGAGGCCCGCAAAAGCGCCCTTGAAAATCGAGTGCAGCACATCGGCCTTGAGGGGAAAAACGCCAAAGATCTTGAAAAACTTCCTGTTCCCTCCATGGAAACGATCCAGCTATTTGAAGACAGGTTTGACAAAGCCGGGCGGCGGCTCGAGGAATTGTCAAAAGAATCCAAAGAAGTCAGCGAACAAATCAGGGAATGTGAAACAAGAATCAAAGCAGGACAAATGGCCCAGTCAGTGCCTTCGGAAGCCGATCTTGACGAGGCCCGAAGCCGCCGGGACAGGGGCTGGGAAATCATCCGCGGCCAACTGGCGGGCAATCCGGCGGACGAAAAAGTAATCGCCGGATACATCTCTGATGCAGGCGACGCATCAATTCTCTCCGAGGCCTTTGAACATCACCTTGAAAAAGCAGATAATATTGCTGACCGGCTGCGCAGGGAAGCCGACCGGGTGGCTGAAAATGCGAGGCTTGCAGCGGATCATGAGGCAGCCGGACAGAGAAAAAAAGAGCTTGATGCCGCACATGAGCAGGCGAAGATTGATTTGTCCGGGATTGAAAATCAATGGGCCGGGATCTGGGAACAAACCTGTATCACTCCGGCCACCCCCAGGGAAATGGAGCGGTGGGTACGCGACCTGGCAGCCTTGAAAGAGGATTTATCCGAATTTGAGCAAACCCTCGTCAGGGAAAAGGATTTGCAGAAGGCAATCGAAACCCGCCGGTGCTCTCTGGCGGATCGGCTACGCGCCCTGGGCCTGGAGGCGGATCCCGAAAAAGAACCCCTGGTACGGCTTATTTCCCGCGCTCAAAAAATCGCGGACAATGAAAAGGACCTGGCTTCCCGGTATGAAAAGATCAATTCCGAGCTGACCGCGAGGAAAAAGGAGCTCAAAGCAGCACACAACCGCCTGGAGACCGGAGAAAAGGCGTTTGAAAGATGGCGCGCCCAGTGGGGCACAGCCGTTTCCCCTCTGGGGCTTTCAGCCGATGCCGGGCCGGCCGAGGCAGATGCCGTATTGGAAGAAGTACGTACACTGTTTGAAAAATTAAAAGAAGCCGAAACCCTCAGGGAACGCATCAAGGGAATCGACCTGGATGCCGAAAGCTTTGCCGCCGGCATAAAAGGCCTCGTTGAAACTGTTGCTCCGGATCTTTCCGGCCGCCGGCCGGAAGAATCGGCCCTTCAGCTCCAGGAGCGGCTGACCCGCTTTCGCGAAGCCCGTACCCGTTATGACACACTTGAAAAACAACTGGCCGATGAAAAAAAGAATCTTGAATCCGCCGGAAGGAAGAGGGCCGAGATCAACTCACGTCTCGAACGCATGTGCGAAGAAGCCGGATGCACGGATCACCGGCAGCTGCCCGAGGCGGAGCAGAAATCCAGAAAACGAAAGGAGCTGGAAGCCGAACTAAACTCCCTTGAAGAGCGTATCCTGACTCTTTCAGCCGGCGCCACGGTCGAAGAATTTGTAAAATCTGCGGCATCCGTGGACCCGGATGCCATCGACCCGGAAATCGGCCGGCTTGACGAAGCCATCGCCTCACTTTCCGAAGAAAAAGACTCTCTTGGAGAAACCATAGGCAGCCTTAGAAACGAAATGTCAAAAATGGACGGAAGTGCGAAAGCGGCTGAGCTTGCTGAACAGCGCCAGGAGGTCCTGGGGCGGCTGGACCCTGAAGCCCGCCACTATGCCCGTGTCAGGATCGCCGCCCGGATTCTGGACCGGGCTATCGAGCGGTTCCGCGAAAAAAATCAGGACCCTATGCTTCACAGGGCTTCCGAATTGTTTGCGGCAATTACCAATGGCGCATTTAAAGGAACCCGTCCGGAATTCGACGACAACGGACGACCCGTAATCACCGGCGTACGCGGCAGGGACGATGAAACCGTTTATATCTCAGGCATGAGCGATGGAACAGCGGACCAGCTTTATTTGTCACTTCGTCTTGCCGGTCTTGAGATGAGTATTGAAAAAACCAGCCCCATGCCATTTATCGTGGACGATATACTGATCAAGTTCGACAACGACCGTGCATTGGCGGCTTTAAAAACCCTCGCCGAGCTTTCCGCCCGCACCCAGGTGATTTTTTTTACTCACCATTATCATTTAATAGAACTGGCAAGCCAAAATATGCCAAAAGACACGATAATTTACCATCAGCTTTAATATTGACAGAATCTTAAAAAGCAACCTACAGCGCTGCGGGGGTACTTTTGCGCAAAAGTACCTCATTTATATCAAATCTGATATTTTTTATTGATTTTTGTTTCAAATTTGATATATAATGTAAATTATGAAAGTCGGGAATAAAATCCGCAGGGCGAGGCAAAAACTCGGCATCAACATGAAGGATTTTGCCAGCCGGATAGGGGTAAGCTATCTTACCCTCTACAGGGTGGAAACAGACAAGGTAAGTCCTTCGGTCGCTCTTCTGTCCGAAATCGCCCATCATCTTGGTGAACCTATTGTCAATTTCTTCAATGACGAGAAACGGCTGACCCTTGTCAGACCTAATGATACCTCCACACTTACCGCAGACAAAATGACTTTGGAACTCTTAATCCCAAAAGGGGTTATAGATAACAATATCTCGGTGACACGATGCAGAACTGAGCCGGGGGAATTTGTCAGCAGTCACACTCATCAAGGATTCGAACTAACTTATCATCTTAAAGGAAATGTCCTTTTTCGATACGGCGATCAGGAATACCAGATTGGGGAAGGAGACCTGCTTTATTTTGACGCAAGCGTTCAGCATTCCGTTTATGCGCTTGAGCCCCATGAATTCCTGTCAATATATTTTCGAAAATAACTGATTTATAGAATTAAACTGTATATCATATTAATTAGACAGACGACCTCAATAGTCCCGTAAAAAGCAGTCCACACCGCCGCGGCGGCGTTTTTTGCACAAAAGGAAGTCCTGCGGCCGGGGTCTGTTTTAGCGGTTAAAGCTGAACATTGTTAAGTTATTTGGCCCGTATTTTCTATGAGGAAGAGAGTTTATTACCTTCTCTCAGACCGTTAATCTGCCGTTAAAAAGGCTCCTTAAAAAGGGGATCAGATTTTTTAGGCATTTTTTCAGGAGGATTAAATCCAAATGATAAATCTGGAAACCGAACAAAAGGAAATGCTGCGGGGCAGCATGGGACCGGGCGTAAGCAAAGCCATGGAAATCCTTTATGCCTATGGGCAATGTTATGACGCCCGACAAATGATCCCGGTCACAAGTGTTCATGTTGCTGGGAATTTTCCCGTCCTGATGGACGAAGGGATTGAATGGCTGGAAAAACTTGCAGAGGACGGAGCCCGGGTGTCGGTATTTACGACCAAAAATCCCGAAATGTTCGATCTTGAACGGGCCGAGGCATTAAATGTGCCTACGTTCTATCAGGTTAGGCAAAAACGGATTCACGAGGTACTGAAGAAACTGGGCATTATCCCTACCTATTCATGCCATCATTATCTGGTGGGCAATGTGCCAAAATTCGGAGATCACATTGCATGGGCATCCTCCGGAAGCCAGGTATACGCAAATTCAGTAATCGGGGCCAGATCAAACAGGGACGGAGACCATGTAGCACTGGCGGCGGCCATCACAGGTGTTATACCTGAATGGGGCCTGCATTTGACCAAAAACAGAAAGGCGGAGGTTCTGGTGGATGTCGGCCGATTGGATCTGAAGAATTTCAGCACTGCAGACTATAAGGCGCTGGGATGGCAGCTTGGAAAGAAGATTGGCATGAAAATACCGGCTTTTGTGAATCTTCCCGCAAATATCGACATCGAAGCCATAAAAGGCATTCTATATACCATTACCGTCACCGGAGCCACGGGGCTGGTTCATATGGTTGGCATTACACCCGAGGCCCCGACTCTTGAAGCAGCATTTGCGGGACCCCCTCCGAAAACCCCGGATATCACGGTATCCCAAAATGAAATTGATGCGGCATATAAAGAAATTTCCAGCAGTTCGGAGAAAAAGGTTGATCTGGTGATTTTCGGCTGCCCGCAATGCACTATTCAGGAAATCAAAGAAATTACCGCAATGCTGGATGGAAGAAAACTTAATTCTGAAACCCGCCTGTGGATATGCACTTCAAGATGGGTCAAAACGCTTTGCGAAAGGATGGGACTCCTCGATAAGCTCAATGCATCGGGCGCCGATATTGTATGTGATATCGGCGCCGCCGACGGACCTCATTTATACCTTCGTGAACAAGGCGTCAGGGTGATTGCCGTCAATTCGGCCAAGGCCAGCTACTATGCCCACAACCTGTTCGGAATGGAGACATGGTTCGGAACTACCAGACAGTGCGTCGAAACTGCCGTTTCGGGGAAATGGGAGGGGAAAAACCATGAAAATTAAAGCAAAGCCTGTAACTAAAGGCGTCGCGGAGGGCGAAGCGATTGTCTCCAATATGCCCATTTCCTTTACCGGCGGCATGGACCCGGATACCGGAATAATTAGAGAGCCCGGCCACGAATTGGAAGGAAAAAGCGTTGCCGGAAAGATCCTTATCTTTCCGGTCGGCAAAGGTTCAACCACTGGTTCATGGCAGTTCTATGCCGCTTTCAAAAGGGGAAACGCCCCCAAAGGTATCATAAACAACACAGTGGAAGGTGTGGTTGCAGTCAGCGCAATTATTACCGAAATTCCAATGGTGTATGCCCCGGAAAACGATCCCCTTGCCTGCATCAAAACCGGCGATTTTATAAGGCTTGATGCAGACAATGGAATCGTGGAAATCATAACAAAAGCAAATCAATGAAAGGGGGGAGAAAAAACAAGCATCATGCATAGCTTGGAATTTTTATGCCTTAAACGGCATTGGCGGAAACTTCTATTAAACAGGGGGTATCATGAGAAAAATGAAACTTTTTTTCATAGCATGTATAGCTTTTTTGTTTATTGTAAGCAATCATACGGCTTTTATTTCCGTTTGCCAAGCGGCTTCAGAAGATACCATTCAATTGAGCTTCAGCACTGTTTTCCCGCGCTATCATCTCCAGGCCAAACTTAATCAGCACTTTTGCGACGAAATAGAGAAACGGACAAACGGCAGGGTAAAAATCACCCTTTATCCCGGGGGGACGCTTACTTCCGGAACCCAGAATTTCGAGGGGGTTGTAAAGGGTATGTCAGATATCGGGATGTCATGTCCCTTATATGTTGCAGGCCGCTTTCCCGTCAGCGAAATTTTTGAACTCCCCTCAGAGCTCGACAGCGGGTGGGTCACCGCGAAGGTCTACATGGATTTGTTCAAAAAATTTGAGCTAAAGGAATACGAGGACGTCCACGTCCTTTACCTCCACGGGCCCGGGCGGAATGTTCTTCAAACCCGTAAAAAACCCGTAAAAAAACTGGAAGATATGAACGGACTCATATTAAGAACTAGCGGCGGGGCGACTTCGACAATCGACGCTTTGGGCGCCACTCCCCGGGCCATGCGAATGGGACAGGCCTATGAAGCCTTATCTAAAGGAGTTGTGGATGGACAGTTTTCAGTTCCCGAAACTCTTAAGGGCTGGAAGCATGCCGAAGTCGTAAATTACGTCAGCATACCACCGATTTCCACATCGAGCTGCCAATATGTCGCAATTAACAAAAGAACATGGAATTCGCTGCCCTCTGATATCCAGAAAATTTTCACAGAGGTAAGCGCCGATTATCCGGAATATCACGGTTATGTTTGGGATTACCTCGATAAGGCGGGATTTGAATTTTTCCAAAGTCTTCCCGGAAGAAAACTTAATACAATTCCATCGTCACAGCGTCCCAAGTGGGAGGATGCGGTTTCCAACGTAGTCAAAGATTATATAAAGGAAAAAACGGAAATGGGGCTCCCCGCAGAGAAGTATGTGGAATATTTTCGCGACCGAGTTGAATACTGGAGCCCCAAAAAGCCTTCCTATGAGGTTTCTGAGCAATGGGTGAAGGAAAATTTGCTCAACCCTTAAATTGTACTGTGGAAGAGCCAAATGAATAAATTGGAAAAGCTTACTAAACGAATTAGCCGATTATTCAACTGGATTGCTCTTGCCGCACTGAGTTGTATGCTTCTTCTTGTAGCGACGGATATCATCGGCAGCAAGGTTTTCGGCCAGCCTGTGCCCGGGGCAATGGATTTGACATCTCTGCTGGGGATTCTGCTTATCGGCTTCTCAATGCCTCAGACCTACCTGATGGGGCGGCATATCAAGGTTGATTTTGTAATGACGCGGCTACGGCCTTCTTTGAGAAAGCCCCTGCGCTCAGTGAGCTTGATTCTGGTCACTGTTTTTTTCGCTTGTATTGTATGCAGACTTTTCGTTTATGCTCAAGGACTCTATTCATACGGTGAAAAAACAATGACCATACAGGTTCCTCTTTTCCCGTTCGCTTATGCGTTGGCTATCTCCTTTTTCCCGATGCTTCTTGCAGTGCCGCTTTATCTATATCGGACTTGGAAAGGAATGGAGGATGAATAGATGAGCCCAGTAACAGTTGGTATCTTCGGCATCTTGGTTTTAATTGCTCTTTTCGCCATTGAATTTCCGGTGGCTTTTGCAATGGGGTTTGTTGGTTTCGTGGGATTCGCGTTTCTGGTTAATTTGGATGCCGGCCTGCATATGCTTGCAGTCGACATATTCGAAAGCTTTTCCTCCTATAATTTAAGCGTCATCCCAATGTTTGTTTTCATGGGCAGCATCGCTTTTGAGATAGGTATGAGCAAACGGCTGTTTGATGCGAGCCATGCCATATTCGGCAAAATGCGCGGAGGGCTTGCTATCGCCGCTATCATGGCCTCGGCCGGTTTTGCTGCAATCTGCGGATCCACCAACGCCACTGCGGCCGCAATGGGCTCTGTTTCACTGCCTCACATGAAGAGATACAATTATGACGACGCTTTGAGCACAGGAAGCATTGCTGCAGCCGGAAGCCTGGGGATTCTTATCCCCCCGAGTGCACTATTAATCGTATATGGAATCATAACTCAGGAATCGATCGGTAAGCTTTTTATAGCAGGTGTTTTACCCGGCTTGCTTTTGGCCCTTCTTTTTGTTTTAACTGTACAAATTCTCTGTATTAAAAATCCTGAACTCGGACCTGCCGGTTCTCCAACCTCTTTCAAGGAAAAGCTGGCTTCAGTATCAGCGATGGGAGAAGTGCTTATACTTTTCCTTCTGGTGCTGGGAGGTCTTTTTACGGGATGGTTCGACCCGACTCAGGCAGGCGGCGCCGGTGCTGCAGGCGTGCTTTTGCTGGGGCTGGCAAGGAGGAAACTAAGTTGGAAAGGTTTTTTAAGGGCCGGAAAGGATACCCTGCTCATAACCTGCATGGTCATGTTTATCGTTGCCGGAGCCAAAATGTTCGGGCATTTTATCGCTGTTACAAAAATTCCCTTTCTTCTTTCCGACTTGGTACTGAACCTTAACCTTCCGCCAATGATAATAATGGGGATAATCGTACTTATTCATCTAATCGGCGGGTGCTTTATGGACGGTTTCGGCCTTATTGTGCTTACGGTTCCCATTATGCTGCCCATGATCAAGGCTCTCGGATTTGACGTATACTGGTTTGGAATCATAATAGTGTTAATTGTTGAGATGGGCACCATTACGCCGCCGGTAGGCGTTAATGTCTATGTTATCAAAAG
>JAIPDT010000181.1 GCA_021737545.1 Desulfobacteraceae bacterium | reverse complement strand
GGCTCAAAATCCTGGGATCGCTGCCGGTTTGAATGGATAGCTGCGCCCGGAGGCTGAAAACCGGGTAAAAAGGCCTTATCCGAAGACGCAATCGGATGAATGAGCCTCCGCTCCTCCGCTAATCGGGGCGATTTTCGGGCAATGATATTGCCAGCGCCAGGATGAAATTTGAAATTTTTGAGCCTCATTTTACAAACCCAAGTGTTACAAGCATCGTGCAAAGGTCTCATGCAGATAAAGGATATGCCGGAGAGCCAAACCGCAAATTCCTTGCCTTAAACGATATTGAAGACGGCATCATGCGCAAGGACAGCAGCAACGCCAGGCTGACCGATTTTGAAATCATCCGGAACAAGGCCATATCAAAGTACCGCTATATCGTGGAACAGTATTTCGGGATCAGCCGCCTGCATGATAACGGCGGCAGGGCCCGGTTTACGCAAATCATGAAAAACACCATTGATCTGATGTTCAGGCAGTTCGCCTTTAACTTGAAAAAGGGGCTCAAAATTCTCAAAACGATACCGGTTTAAGTGGATAGCTGCGCCCGGAGGCCGAAATTCGGGCAAAACGGCTTCATCCGAAGACAAAACCGGATGAGTACTCATCCGCATACTCCGTAATCGGAGCGATTTTCGGGGGATGCTATCGTCAGCAAGGTGCAAAATTTAAATTTTTTGAGCCTCATTTTATAATCCCGAAGATCTGCGTATTGTGCAAAGGTCTCGCCGTCAAACACGTGGGGCAGTGAGCCAAGCCGGGGGCCGCAGGATATGAATCACCTTTCTGCCGGCTTTGGGAATGTGAAATGAGCAGGGCCGTATGATCCGTGTTTAAGTCCGGGTCTATGTCCACGGCGAAGCGGGGAATGCTTCGAAATTGTTACCTGTCTGCTGAATTTAATTCTTCAGAAGCCCTCTTTAATCAATTGCGCGTATTTTTCCGCCAGTTTCAGGCCCTGTTTTCTGGCGTCAAAATTGGCTTCAAGATGCTCTCTTCCTTTGTCCAGCATTCGGCGCCATTTCCCGGGATTTTCTGCCAGCCAAAGCAGCCTGCCATAGAGTCCGTCCACATCGCGCTCATCAGCAAGCAGGCCGGTTTGGCCATCCAGAATAACACCTGGAATATCACAGTGTTTTGTACTTATCACAGGCATGCCTGTGGCGGCCATCTCTATGATGGTCACAGGAGCGCCGCCTTCGGTATCGCCGCTCTCGGCGGTTACGCTCGGGGAAAGGAAGATATGGTGCTTGTAGGCCTCATCAAAAAAAGCCGAATGCGTCTGATAGCCAAGAAGTGTGACCTTATCGCTCAGGCCGCCTTCTTCAATGGCCCGCAGGATTTTTTTCTTTTCGGCTTGATCCGCCTCGCTTTCCCGGGCGTCACCGATAACCGTTACCTCCAGGCGGACCTCCTTTGCCAGCCTGCCCAAGGCGGCCAAAGCGTAAGGTAGGCCTTTTTTCTCCGTGAATGTACCTGCCAACAAGACACGCAAAGGTTCTGTGCCGTCCCACTCCCGAGGCTTGTAGGGGATATGGTCCAGCCGGATCCCAAGACGCTGGACATGAATTTTCTCCTGAATGCATCCAAGTTTTTGGATGCATTCAGCCATATGCGGGCCTTCGCAGAAAACCCTGGAAACTTTATCGAAAAGTTCCTTGTACCTGGCATTCCATCGCGGATCTCCCCCGGGCAGTCCTGAAAGGTCATACCCGTAAAAAGTAACCACATGGGGTATGCCATTTGTAATCTCGGGCAAAGCAGACCAACCGATATTTCCAAAATGGGAATGGATTATATCCGGCTTGAAAACCAGAATGGGTTTTTTCAGCCAGCAAAGACTTCGCCGCAGCCCGGCCTTGCGTAGCGCGCGGCGCATTAAGTAGCCAAGCGGGCTGACTCTTTCCTGCAGGCAGTAAATGGCCTCAACATCTCCGAACTGATCCAGATTTTCTGTTACTTGACATGCCACCTGAGCCCGAAAGCCCTCGGGCAGATATTTAAGCTGGGTATACATCCAGGTTTGGGTCAGAGGCAGCCAGCAAGAGGCATTATGAAGGATTTTAATCATTTTTTCTATAGAGCCAATGTAAATAGTTTTTATTCATATTTTTCAAAAAGAAAACCTTATATTTGCGAGCTTAACTTTTGTTATGAAAGAAGAAAGTTACTGCCAGCAAAACTTCCACATTCTTAATAACTTGTTCTGTATTCTTGCCGGGATAATGTTCCAATATTCCGCAAAAAGTTCTCGCTGAATAAAAAAGGAGACAACTATGTAAAGGACCGCACCCAAAGTCACGCAAATTCCTAAGTTAAGAATCCTATTGATATGGGATAGAACGAATTGAACATAAAAAACTGAGCCGCCCATGAAAGCAGCCGCGAAAACCGGCTTCCCGATGGCGGTAAAGTAACTTTTGAAAAAGGGGCCGACCAACCTGCGCAGAAAAACAAAATAATGGATAAACACAAGCCCGATCTGCAGAAAGACCAGCACCAGGCTGACCATCAGGATGGACTTTTTTATCAAAACCGCAAGAATTACAGAGGCAGGGATAAAGACCAGTAGGGCCAGGTTCCAATAAAGTGTCCAGCTGGCCTTTCCCTTGGCCATGATCAGGCTCCCGCCTGCATTGCCAAGGGAGCGAAACAGGGCATAAAAACACAGTAACTGAACCACAGGCACGGACGGTGTCCATTTTTCCCCCAATAAAAGGGGAACGGCAATCGGCGCAACTGCTGATAGGGCAATCAGCAGAGGGGCGTTTATGGACATCAATAAATGAATCATTTGCACATAGCCGCGTTTTAATCGTGCATTGTCATCCTGGATTTGGGAAAAAACCGGGAAAGCCACCTGAGTCAATATCGGATTGACGCGCTGGATGGGCTGCAAAGCTATGCGGAATGCAATGTTGTAAAACCCCAGAGATACAGGCCCGAGCAGGCTGCCGATCGCCATTTGATCAATCCGGGAATTAACTTGATTGGCGACCATCGCACCAACACGATTGAGACCAAAATAGAAATGATCCTTTATCTCGTTGAACTTAAAACGAAGGCCAGGAAGCCACGCCTTTCTGGATGCTATGAAAATCAGTGCCAATGTCTTGCTTATATGCAGGCCAAGCTGACCAAGTATTAAAGACCAAACCCCGAAGCCCTGAATCGCTAATAAAACGGCAATAATCAGGCTGACCACTGCAGATACAATATTGATTTTGGCAAACAGGTCAAAGAATAAATGCTTGCGGACTAAGGCCTCAAACTGGATGCCGAATGCCGAAATGATGAAAATAAGGGCCACAACAGGAAGCATCCCCGCCAACTCAGGTTCGCCGAAAAATGCAGCAATGGCCGGAGAGCAAAGGACCAACAAAAAGTATAATGTGAATCCGGCAAAAACATTGATCCAGTACAGGGAGGACAACTGATCAGAACTTGTATCCTGCTTGGATATAATCGCCTCTGACAAGCCCATCTGGGAAAAGACCCTGGCAATTTCAATCACCACCATGAGCATGGCCATTAACCCAAACGCGCTGGGGCTCAAAAGGCGCCCCAGAATGGCCAACTGGGTGAATTGGATGATGGTGACTGAAACAGTATTCAGGGCGGTCCAGCGTATACTGGATGAAGATTTTGCTTTAAGAGAATTCGACATCGTAAATTATAATGAAGGATTATAACCAAAGTATCGCATTTTATGCATGCAGGTATTTTCAATATGCAACAGGTTTTCTTCCCCGAAAAAATCAATCCAACTCAACTTATTACAACCTTTTGGCTGATATTGAACATTTACTTTGTCAGTAATTGAGTTAAACCGAGGCAATCCTAATTTCTCTGCTAATGTGTATATAGTATTTTCTTTATTATTTTTGAAATCCTCATATCTAACTAAAATATGGCTATCCCTTTTATAATATTCGGTAAAAATATTCCATTTTCTAGACAAACTGTCTATATACCCGTTGGGAATTTCACCTAGCCAACTTGTATCGAAAGCTAAAGACCAGACCTTTGTATTTTGCACTTCTTTAAATGCAAATACATCAATTGCATTTAAATTTCCTGGAATTTTTAGTCTATTCAATATACTCCGTATGTTGTCTCGCGGGTCTCGGACAATGTAAACAAATTGAGCCGAGGGAAAATATTGTTTTAGTTCTTTAGAAAAAGCGGTTAAAATAGGCTCTTTAATAATTTTACGCGAAAACTCAAGTTGATAAGACTTTATGAAAGAATCAAAACTCTGTAGTCCATATTTCAACCTAAGCTGAAGGGCTGCATCTGGAATTGCCCGCGTGAGATCCAAAGTAACGGGCAGGTTTGCGGCCTGCGACAATAAAGCGGCTATTGCTGTTGTGCCGCTTTTATGATTCCCTAATATAAAAATAGGTTCTCGCTCTACTTTGGCTAACCAATTTACACATACCGCCTTGATGTTATTTATTCTTTTTTTTACTTTCATTCGCAAAATCCCAGATCATACACCGTGCCCCGGATATACCCGGCCCATTCATTCAGCCACTTTTGGGCGTGTTTGAACACGAGCCAGTTGTGTTTGGTGTAGTTGATTTTCTGCACGAAGATTCCCCTTGAGATAGCGCCGCTCAATTTTCCCTGCATAAATCAGCCAAGGAATTCCACATTTCCCGGAACAAGGGACATTTTTCCGCAACCCGTTGTGCGTCGATTTTTCTCAGCATTTCCGGAGTGTGCCTGGCCTTGTTGAATTCTGCCGCGGCCGGGCTTTGTGCCGCACGCACGCTTGCTTCAATAAGATCGTCGGAGAGCTTGTGGCGGCAGCTACCGCTCTTCTCATCCAGTTTCCCAAAACTCTCAGGAGCGTGCATGGGAACGGCGAATTGGGAACTGAGAAGATAGTTCATGCGGCTTGCGCGGGAGCGAAAATCCGGGTGGCTTTGCAGGGTATTTTCCCAATCGGCGATCAGCCATGCTTCCAATTCAGGGGCGGCAAAGCCTATGCACACAGGCGTACAGCCTGTATCCAGGCAATCATTTACGACCCTGCGTAGCGACTGTCTGGCATTCTCTGGCGGACGGCAATCCAAATCATCCACAATAAATACCGCAGCACAACTGTCGTCTTTTTGCAGGGACTCCAGCAGACGTTTGCGAATTTCCTTAACCAGTGATGTCCCGGTTTTACCGTGGCTCGGCGGCTCTTTGCCGGGTTTGCCTGCCGGCTTGTATTTGACCGGAGTCTTTCGATCAAATCGGCAGCAATCTCCAAACATACTTTCCACACCCCTTTTCAATCGATTTTGCATAATTTTTACCGGGTGTCTCAGGGTTTAGTATAAATATCGGGATCGACGTTTAATGCTTTAAGGTACTCCAAATGCACGGATCGCAATGGGTAG
>JAIPDT010000180.1 GCA_021737545.1 Desulfobacteraceae bacterium | reverse complement strand
GCGGCGCAAACCGCCGATTGAAGCCAACCATTAGCAGTGGACGGAAGGCAGAAGACGGAAGACTGCCGGAGGAATCAAGGGAATCGAACGTGGACTGAATCCGTTCCATTTCTTCAAACGTGATGCTCAAAGGTTTTTCAACAAACACATGCTTTCCCGCCTCAAGAGCCTTTATCACAAAATCCGCGTGCGTATTGTGCTGCGTTGCGATCATAACCGTGTTGATCTTGTCATTTGCGAGTATGGCATCAACATCAGTTGATGCATAGGCAAACCCGGCCTTTTTGCCGTGTATCACCCCGCTTGTCGCCCCGGAGGTAACAATGGTTTCAAGCCTCACTCCGGCCGCCTTAAACGCCGGTATCAACACCCTCGAAGCATAATTGCCGGCTCCGATAAAACCAGCCACCACCTCACCGCCCGCGGCAACTGTTTCTTCATCCTCCCCTTTCAGCCGAACCGTCCTCTGCCCTCTGCCTTCCGTCCTCAGCCTTCCGTCCTCAGCCTTCTGCCCTCTGTCCTCCGTCCTCCGTCCTCTGTCTCCCCCCTTCTGATATTCCAGCAGCAGCCCCAGATACGCCTCTTTCCCCTCCGCCAGCATCTCGTACGCCCCGGGCGCATCTTCAAACGCAAACCGGTGCGTAATCAGCGGCTTCATATCCAGCCGCCCGTCTGCCATCATGTCCAGCACCGCCTCGAAATTCCGCTGCTCGGTCCACCGCACGTATCCTATGGGATAATCCTGCCCCTTTTCCTCGTATTCCGGATCATATCGCCCCGGTCCATACGAGCAGGACACCTGGAAAGAAAGCTCCTTTTCATAAAAATCCGCCCGGTTGAGTTCGAGACCGGCCACGCCCACCAGCACAATCCGCCCGCGCTTTCGGCACATCTGCGCGGCCTGGCTCACCGGGTCGCTGGACTTGGTGGCAGCGCAGATCAGAACTCCGTCAACGCCCCTTCCTCTGCTGAAGGCCGTACCTGCAGCCACAGGGTCTTCCCCTTTAGCTGGATTGCATGTTTCCGCGCCGAACCTGCGACCCATCTCCAGCTTGCTATCATCAAAATCAACTGCCAGCACCCGGCAGCCGTGCGCCCGCAAAAGCTGAACAGTCATCAGCCCTATCAATCCAGCACCTGTAACCACGAAACATTCACCAAGCGTGGGCTGTGCCAGACGGATGCCCTGCAGACCGATCGCTCCCATCACGGTAAAAACAGCTTCTTCATCGCTGACACTGTCGGGTATTTTCGCACACAGATTTTCCGGCACCCGCACCACCTCAGCATGCGGCCCATTGGAAACAACCCGATCCCCCGGCTTGAAACCAACTGCTACCGACCCCTGCCTACTGTCCTCCGCCCTCTGTCCTCTGTCCTCTGCCTTCGGTCCTCCGTCTTCCGATACAATTCCCACATTACAATACCCCAGCGGCAGCGGCTGCTCCAGCTTCGACCTAACAGCCTCATACGTGGCCATAAACCCGTCGGTCCTGGCCTTCTCCAAAACCATTTTTACCTTTTCCGGCTGCTGCCTGGCCTTCTGTAGATACGATCCCCTGCCGAAATCCACCAGCATCCGCTCGGTGCCTGCGGATATAAGACTAACTTTTGTATTTATGATCAAATGACCACTCTTTGGAGCAGGGCAGGGCGCTTCTACGAGATATGTGTCGCCTTTGGAGAGATCTTGAAGGATTTGTTTCATAAGCGACTACAGTTTTCCTTCCGAAATTTCAGAGAGAACGAATCTCAATTTTCCTGTATTTGAACGTTCCAGCTTTTCAACGTATAAAAATTCAATGTTTGTATCTGAGCCTACTCGCTTTACCAGCTCCTGGTATAATTGTTTCTCATCGGCTTTATTATACGAAGAATTTTTTACAATTCGAACCTGAATACTTCCCGGTACACTTTGATAAATTTGTGCCTCCCGGATATTTATCAGATCCTTGAAAACATGGTCCATTCGTCCAATCCTGGTGCCATCCTTTAGAGTCACATAGTCTTCTTTGCGGCCGTCAATGTTTTTTACAATACGTCCAGGCCGGCCACACGGACATGATCCTTCTTCCAGTTCCACCAGGTCTTCTGTATCATAACGCACAAGCGGCGTGGCAGGATTTGTAAAGTTTGTACCGATTAGCTTATAACCAAGTCCCTCTGGATTCGGAATAAACTCTACCGCTGCAAAATCCTCATCAACATGAAGGTTGCCAATGGGGCATTCCGAGATATTTGCAACTCCTTCCGCCAGTCCATAGTGCTGCCTTGGGCGCACGCCAAAGGCACGCTCCATTATATCAGCCTGATTGGGCAGCAAGTTTTCGGCACCAATGGTTATCCATTTTACCTGGTATCCAAGACTTTCCTTTTTATCCAGTAGAAATGAACCGAGAAGAGTCAGCAGGGAAGGATACCCATGGAGCCAAGGAGGTCTTTTTTTTCTTAAGTGATCTACATATGCCCCCATGTTCTCCATATTCATATGGTACCCGCTGTATAAGATCTGCCGCCCCGGCCTATTGTACCGCCAGTAAGGTGGCTTTTTCTGGTCAAGAGGCACAACAGAACGTCCGCCGAAATACCCGCACCACGTATTAAAATCTATTCCGTGCCATCTGCGGTACCTCCACCAAACCGCCCACTGTTCTTGAATAGCCCTCTTGGTGACCGAAAAACGCAGACCTCCTCCAGTAGTACCGCTTGTATGGCTTGTTATGCAATGATTCTGTGTAATCGCCCCTGACAGAAAACGGCTGTATTCGTCCTGAACCTTGCTTTTGGTTAGGAGCGGAAGCTTTTGCAGATCCTCAAGGCCTGCAAAGTCTTTTTCAGCCAGTCCAAGCTGGCCAGCCATTTCCCTGTAATAAGGAACATGTTTAAAGGCCTGGCCGATAAAAGACCGGAGCCGTTCACCCCGAAAACGTGCTACTTGATCATTATCCCAATAGCTCCTGGATTCGTATTCCTGTAAAATCTCATTAAATGCCCCGCCGTAACGGTTTTTTTGAATGCGTTTTCCCTCAATGCTGCAGGCCAGATTTTGAAGAAAAATGGGCAGCTTTAGATATAATAACTCTTTATCCATTAATCATTCGGTTTGTTATGCATACTGTTTCTTTCAATATTATCTTTCCAACCATAATGTGGAGTGAAATGAAATGTTGCTTTATCCGCTATGGAAGGAAGGAATGTATTCCACTCTTGAGTGTTAGAAATTATAGATATATCTTTCCAACCCCATTCTGCTATTGGAAGACTGCTGCAGTGAAAAGCATTTTTTACAATTGGAATTTTTTCGGGATCAAATCCCATAATATAGGCGCATGCAGCATCCACGCTTGCAGGATTTAGGCCAAACAGTAAAATCCCGGTATTGACAGGGTCCGGGTCCATTGGGCCGCTTCCTTCACCTGCGATAATACCGTCAACCAGCGCATAGTGTCTTCTGCGATGTTCCTGAGCCGGAGGCTTCAAAAACCCATCTATCCTCCCGTAAAGGGCGATTTTGTTAAGATCAAGACACATTCTCCACACTGTATCATTACCCCACCAGTTCCCGCTGCGTATGACATCCCCGGTATCCCCGAAAAGCTGGGATCCTGCTTTTCTTGCTATACGATGAAACCGCGGCCCCAGGAGAGGCGCTTTAAGAGACAGATTTCTGAAAAAAGCAACAATGCTTCGTTCAGTCTTGCCCTTTCTTCCCAGGCAAGGTCGTTCATCGCCTCCTGTAGCAGGATCCCCTTCTGTATGGTGTGGAAGCCAGTTTTTATCTCCATTGATGCCTACAAGATTTTTTAAAGTTACTGTTATTCCGGCTTTTTTATGTGTCTTTAGCTTGGGCAGACTAAAAATAACATCTGCATGCATTGCGGTTCCTGAGATCAGGTATTCGTGCCGCCCTCCGCTGTGGTGATAGTTAATTTCTTTTGTATCATAATCTGCCCCGTAATATTTGTCCGCCCCTGCATGACCGGAAAATTCACTCCGCTCCCCAAGATCAAACGCAATATATCCCAACGGATCTCCTGCCAGTTTACGCCGCTCAACAATAACGCCATCCTTATTCGTCCATTCTTCAGAGCGAAGGTCTACGATTTCGAAATCAACATCTTGGGAGTTATAAAAATCACGAAGCTGGCCCAGGCCAAGCACTTGCTCTATTTCCTTAAATGAAGAGTCCGTCTGGGGTGCATCAGCTACTATGATCTTCCCCTTTCCCTGTAAAGCAAGCCATACATAATCAGCAACAGCTCTTATAACACTGCCATGGGTCAAAACATATTGCCATCCATTGGGATCGCGGGGGTGATCCTCCTTAACAAGATTCGGTTTCAGCAATACAGTTTCACCAGGATTAATCAGTTCACCTAAAGGATTCCATTCCGGGGTTCCAAACCGAGAACTATCCAGTTCGGCCAAGCGAAAGCAGTCTCTTACTTGCTGATAAACCGAATTTGGTTCTGATCCAATTTGATTTAGACAGTATTCAGGAAAATCATCACAGGGATGAAATGGAGGGTTTTTGGGATAACCAGATAACTGTTGCGCTTGTATAATAATGACATCTTTTGGATTCATTTTCTGTCACTTGCCTATTTTCAGATTTTGATAGAGAGCCTTTATCTTTTAGCAGACAAGCATTTGAAAAAGTTTCCGGTTCTGATCCAGCACCTCTGATCTTGCCGCAACCTGCAAAGCATATTCATGCGCGCGTTTTTTAAAAGCGGTTCGCTCCTCTTCGTTTTTATGCGCCTGGGTATTGATAACAGATGCAAACCCCTCAAAATCCCCAAGCCGACGGACAAAACCGGCGCCTTTTTCATCCAGATCACGCCAGGGTGTCTGATCGCTTATCAGTGGCGGCACCCCGGCTGCAAGGGCCTCGAAAATCGCATGACCATAGTTTTCCCCATGGGTGGGCAGAAAAAAAAGATCATACCGGGCAAGCAGTTCATGCACTTGGTCATGATCAACAGTCCCATGATAGGAGACTTTTATATGTTCCGGCAAAGCCTCTATAATTTGGCTGCATTTACCCCAATAAGCATCGTCATCTATCACCCCGTACATATCAAACAACACCGGCACAGAAACCTGGCCGAGCACCTTTAAGACAAAATCTAGGTTTTTCTTCGGCGAAACGCGCGACAGGAAAACGATCCGTAAATAAGAATCATCTTCTATGACATTGTCTCTTGGCAGTTCCTGAAACTCCTTTTCAAAAGGAGAAGGAAGGTTAGGCGCAATAATAATATTTCCGGCGGCTTTCCCCATTGCATCGCGAATATCTTCGACCTCATGCCGGCTTGAGGCCTGCCAGGCAAGCCCAGAATATATCCCCACCGCCTGGGTCAGTCGTAAATACGCCCTTTTTTTCCATGCCTTCAAGGCCAGGGCCCCTGCTGAAAATTCACCACGAGGTGCGATCACGCAGGGCTTCTTTGACGCCAGCCCCAATCGAGTTGCC
>JAIPDT010000179.1 GCA_021737545.1 Desulfobacteraceae bacterium | reverse complement strand
TGATCATGATTTTTTTTTCAGCTCCCGCCATTTTTCCAGCCGCTGCTTGATCAATTTTTCTTCTCCCCGGTCGGTTGGATGATAAAACAGGGTGTCTTTTAGTTTTTCCGGAAAATGATCCTGGGCGGCAAACCCGTCCCTGTAGTTGTGGGCATACTTGTAGCCTCTGCCGTAACCCAGGTTCTTCATCAGCCGGGTCGGTGCGTTTCTTATGTGATGGGGTACCGGCAGGGATCCGGTTTTTTCAACAGTTTCTCTTGCCCGGCTCCAGGCGGCATAAACGCTGTTGCTCTTGGGAGCGGTGGCCAGATATACTGCAGCCTGAGCAAGCGAGAGGTCACCTTCAGGGGAACCCAAAAAACGGTATGCTTCCATTGCGTCCATGGTAATCGAAAGGGCCCGGGGGTCTGCATTTCCTATATCCTCGGATGCAAACCTCACCATGCGACGTGCGATATAAAAGGGATCTTCTCCTGCCTCCATCATGCGGGCCAGCCAGTAGAGGGCCGCATCCGGATCGCTTCCGCGCAGGCTTTTGTGAAGGGCCGAGATAAGGTTGTAGTGCTCTTCTCCGGATTTGTCATATGAAAAAGCCTTGCGCTGCATAGCGTTTTCCACGTGTTCAAGGCGTATTTCAAAAGGCTGGTCCCGGGTTTCGGTACCTGCAAGATCCATGGTCGTAATTTCAAGGGCGTTTAATGCCGCCCGCGCGTCTCCGTCTGAAATCGATACAATATGGTCCGCCGCCTCATCCGAGATTTCAAAACCCGTTTGGCCCAGACCATGTTTGTCGTCTGCAAGGGCCCGCCTGATCAGGAGTTTTATTTCATTGTCTGCAAGTCTGTTTAACGTGATGACCCTGCAGCGCGAAAGCAGGGCGGAGATGACCTCGAAGGAAGGGTTTTCAGTGGTGGCGCCTATCAGAGTGATGAGCCCGCTTTCCACGTGATGCAAAAATGCGTCCTGCTGTGCTTTATTGAATCGGTGGATTTCATCCACGAAAAGAATGGTGCGCCTGGCGTGAAATTTTCTTTGTTCTTTGGCAGTGTCAATGACCGCCCGGATGTCTTTGACGCCTGTCAGCACCGCGGAGAACTGGATAAAGCGGCATCTGGTCCGGGATGCTATGATTCTTGCCAGTGTGGTTTTGCCGCTTCCCGGCGGACCCCAAAGGATCATGGAAAAGAGCCGATCGTTTTCAACCGCGTTTCTTATCAGGGAACCTTTGCCGACCGCGTGCTGCTGACCCATGAATTCATCGAGATCCGCAGGCCGCATCCGGTCGGCCAGAGGCCGGTCGGCAGCCCCTGTTGTTTTTTCTGCATGATAGTCAAACAGGTCCAATCGAAACACCTCAGAGGGTTGCTTTATTATAAATCCGAAGTACGAAATCCGAAATTCGAAACAAATCCGAAAGTTAAATGATTAAATGACAAAAAAAGGATTTTGACGTGTGCAGTATTGTAGTTTTTTCAAAGAGTTGCTCTGTTTTGGATTTTGAAACTTTGTTATTTGAATTTGCTTCGGATTTCGATGTTCGTATTTATATCCTTTTTTTGGCTTTAGCTGGTTTCTTTTTTTTCGGTGCTTTGCGCTGTTTATTTTCGCCGCGTTTCCGTAGCCACAGCCTGATCGGTACCATGTCCAGACCCGCCGATTCTCTGATCCGGTTTACAAGGTAGCGCTGATATGAAAAATGAACCCCTTCCGGGTAGTTGACAAAACACACGAAAGTAGGAGGCTTGATTCCGGTCTGGGCGGCATAGTAGAACTTGAGCCGTTTACCGCGATGCATGGAGGGTTCGGTGCGCAGGGTGGCAGATTCTATGATGCGGTTTAAAGGGCCTGTGGGGATCCTTTGGGTATACTGGGCATAAACAGCATCTGCAAATTCGAAAATTTTGGGCACGCGCCTGCCGGTGAGAGCTGATACGGTCAACACCGGCGCGAAGTTTAAATATCCGGCCTGATAGCGAATTTCGTCCTTAATCCCGGTAAATACCCGGTCGTGCTTTGCTACCAAATCCCACTTGTTTAATAGAAAGATGCAGGCCCGCCCTTCTTCATATGCATATCCGGCGATCTTGACGTCCTGGTCTGTGATTCCTGCTTCTGCATCGAGCACGATCAGGGCGATATCGCATCTTTTAAGGCTTTCGATTGCTTTTCCCACGGAGTATTTTTCAAGCTTTGTCCTGACCTTCGATTTGCGCCGAACCCCGGCTGTATCGATTAAAAGATAGGGCCGGCCATCTACTTCGCACAGCGTATCAATCGCGTCTCTGGTGGTGCCGGCGATTTCGCTTACAATAATGCGTTCTTCTCCGAGGATGCGGTTTACAAGAGAAGACTTTCCTACATTGGGCCGGCCGAGTATAGCCATTTTGATCGGCTCGTCCAAAGCTGTTTCACCGGTCTGAGGCAAAGAGGCTGTCAAGTCGTCGAGCAACGCCCCGAGGCCATCTCCGTGGGTTGCGGAGACCGGATAGACAGCTTCTAAGCCCAGGGCATAAAAATCATAGACATTTTCTTCTCTTCCCGGGTGATCGATTTTATTTACCGTGCAGAATACCGGGATGTCGAATTCGCGTACCAGGTCGGCCAGATCGCGGTCATATGCGGAGATGCCGTGGGCGCCGTCGAAAAGAAGTATCACCGCGTCAGCCTCCCTGATTGCCTGCCTGATCTGATGGTGGGATTTTTCTGCAAACTCGTCTTTGTCGTATATAAAAAAGCCGCCGGTATCAACCAGGCTGAACTCAATTCCGTCCCAGGATGCCGAAGCGCAGAGCCGGTCCCGGGTCACGCCGGGGCTATCGTCTACAAGCGCTGCTCTTGAGCGGATCAGGCGGTTGAATAAAGTGGATTTGCCGGCATTCGGAGGGCCAACGATTGCAACAACAGGTTTCATGAATGCCTATATTTTATATATAATGCGTTTTTCCGTGATAATTATATCCACGTATTTGTCGTGGGGTTCCATGGGAATCAGGGGAAATATCTGTTCTTCAAAGGCGAGAGCCACCTTTCGTGCGGTATCGGGCAGCATGGGCATCAGTCTGTCGTAACGACCGGTCCCGCTGCCCAGCCGCCCGCCTTTTTCATCAAACGCCATACCCGGGATAACCGCGATGTCAATTTTTTCAAACGGCATTGGTTTGCATTTTTCCGGGTCCGGCTCCCCGATTCCTTCGGCTCCGGTGCACAAGTCTGTATCAACACTGTTGATTTTAAGCAGCCTGGTATTTTCGGGACGCTTCGGATCAAACAGTGGAACTACTACCTCCTTGCCCGTATTCAGACAGGTTGAGATAATGCTTTCGCCAGCGGCTTGCCCTCCGCGGCCGGCATAGAAAAAAATCGTCTCTGCTTCCCTGAAGTTGGCAAATTCGAACAACTGCTTGCCAATACGGCTTCTTTTTGCATCAAGGTCCGATTCCCTGAGCGCAGAGATGCCGGATTCGGCTTCCCGCCGAAGTTTTAGTTTTTTTTCTTTTATATCTTCCATGACGATTCTCCAAATCTAAGCACAACAAAATTATTATAACTTAAACCTGTGCAATTTGCAATAATCATTGACGAATCGGCGGGGCCATGGTATTTATCATAAGTTTTTTTGAAAAAAATTCCTTATATTTTTAAATACTTAATATAGGTACTCTATGCTGGAAATCAAGTACGTGCGGCAAAATTTGTCCGAGATAAAACAGGCCCTGGAAAAACGCGGCGAGGCGGCGGACCTCTCCGGCTTCGAGCAGGCGGATTCCGAGCGGCGCAGGATTTTAAATGAGATGGAGCAGCTTCGGCACAGGCGCAACACCGTTTCAGATGAAATCGCCGCGGTGAAGAAAAGCGGCGGAAATGCGGATGATATGATTGCCGAGATGCGGGAAGTAGGGGCCAGGATAAAGGTGCTAGAGCAAGCGCTTGCAGAGTGTGAGGACAGGATAAACAGTCTCCTTTTTACGCTTCCAAACGTGCCGGATTCCAGCGTTCCGGAAGGCAGGAATGAATCGGACAATATGGTAGTCCGGGAAGTCGGCCTGCATCCTGAATTCGATTTTGAGCCTCGGCCTCATTGGACCGTGGGTGAAAATCTCGGGATTCTTGATTTTGAGAGGGCCGCGAAAATTGCCGGAGCCCGCTTTCCCCTGTATATGGGTGCCGGAGCCATGCTCGAGCGCGCCCTGATAAATTTTATGATTGATCTGCATACAAAAGAGCACAACTACAAAGAGGTGTTGCCCCCTTTTATAGTCAACCGTCACAGCATGACCTGTACAGGCCAGTTGCCGAAGTTTGAGGAAGACCTTTTCAAGCTCGAAGAACGGGACTACTTTCTGATTCCGACGGCGGAAGTACCGGTTACGAACATCCATCAGGATGAGATTTTAGACGAGGCTGATCTTCCGGTCCGCTATGTCGCCTACACTCCATGCTTTCGGGCGGAAGCCGGTTCCTACGGAAAAGATACCAGGGGCTTGATCCGTCAGCATCAATTTAATAAAGTAGAATTGGTCAAATTCGCTGCAGCGGAAAACTCGTATGATGAGCTGGAAAGCTTGCTGGCTGATGCTGAAGAGGTGCTAAAACGTCTCGAACTGCCCTACCGGGTGGTTTTGCTATGCACCGCAGACATGGGGTTTGCATCGGCGAAGACTTACGATATCGAGGTTTGGATGCCGGCCCAGCAAAAATATCGGGAAATTTCCTCCTGCAGTAATTTCGTGTCATTCCAGGCCCGGAGGGCCGGGATCCGCTACAGACCGAAAGACAAGAAAAAGACCGAGCTGGTCCACACATTAAACGGTTCCGGACTGGCAGTGGGCCGTACAGTTGCGGCTTTGCTTGAAAATTGTCAACAGGCCGACGGCAGCGTTGTCATTCCGGCTGCTTTGAGGCCGTACATGGGCGGCAGGGAATTCATAACGCTTTGAAGCCAGAAGATTTTCCAGAAGAAATAAGGTCTTATTTGATTCCAAAGCCGGCAGGAGAGATGATCTACCGCTGCCTGGAGTGCGGTGCTGAGTTCAGCATTCGCAACCTGCTCTATATCTGTCCGGAATGCGGGCATGTGCTTTTGATATATGATACGGATTTTGATCGGTTAAAACGAATTTCAGGCCCGACATGGCGCAGGATTTTCGATTACCGGCGAATGCTGAATATCCCGGCTCTAAGCGGAATATACAGGTATCACGAACTAATCGGGCCGGTTTTGCCTCTCGATTCTGTGGTTTGGCTGGGAGAAGGGCATACACCCGTGGTCGAGGCAAATACTCGCCTGCAGGATAAAGCAGGCTGCAGGTTTTATTTTAAAAACGACGGCCAGAACCCCAGCGCATCCTTCAAGGACAGGGGGATGGCAAGCGCCTTGAGTTATATCAGGTATCTGCTCCAACAGGGACATGTTTCGGATGTGCTTGCGGTATGTGCATCCACAGGTGATACTTCGGCGGCGGCCGCGCTTTATGCCTCTTTTTTGCACCCGGATGTCAAATCCGCTGTTCTTTTGCCG
>JAIPDT010000178.1 GCA_021737545.1 Desulfobacteraceae bacterium | reverse complement strand
GATGAAGACCAGATCGGGGCGGGCTATGATGAACTGGAATGGGCCATGCGGTTTGAGGAAGAAGGCGGGGAGGAGAGCGTCCTGACAGGGCATCAGAAGCGGGTGCTTGCCATTTTCAGGGAATTTAACCGTAAAAACCGGCACAAGATGGAACCCATTCCTGTCGCTGTTATTCCCGGGGAGCTTAAATCCTGATGGATTTGTAAAAAGTCGACTTCTTCGCTTTATGATCATTATATCTTTATAAAATAGCATCTTACAAAGGAAGCAGTCTTGGAATCCTGGATTTTGTTGACAGATATACTTTTATTGCTGGGAGGGGCTTTTATATTCGGCATTGTCGCTCAGCGTCTAAACCAGAGCGCCATTATAGGCTATCTGCTGGCAGGTGTGGTGCTCGGTCCGTTCCTTTTCCATGCAGAACCTTTAATGCACCTGGCGGAGCTTGGCGTCGCCTTGTTGCTGTTTACCATAGGTCTGGAGTTTTCCTTTACGCGCCTGCGCCGGCTGGGCCCTATTGCCCTGGGCGGAGGCATTCTTCAGATAACCTCAACCATGGTGCTGGTCACTTTTGCGCTCTGTTTTTTTCTGGCCTTCAAAGCTGCGATCGCCCTGGGCGCAATGATCGCGCTGAGTTCCACCGCTGTGGTGATGCGGATCCTTGTGGACAGAACAGAAGTCGAGTCTCCAAGGGGAAGAAATTCTCTGGGTATTTTGCTTCTCCAGGATATTGCGGTGGTGCCCTTGGTGCTGATGGTTACCATGATGGGCCAGGCCGGGGAAGTCAAAGCCATCTGGCTCCAGGTTCTTGAAATTCTTCTCGGTGCTGCAGGACTTATCGTACTGTTCTATGTTTTGTTCTATATTGTGGTTCCCAGAATACTGTTTTCCGGAACCATCCATCGCAACCGGGACCTGGTGGTGCTGCTTGCCATTATCTCTGCGGTGGGATCGTCCTGGCTGGCCCATGAATTCGGATTGTCTCCTGCTCTGGGAGCGTTTATTGCGGGTATGATGCTTGCCGAATCCCCTTTTGCCACACAGATTCGTGCTGATATAGGTTCTATCCGGACCCTTTTTGTGACTCTGTTTTTCGCCACCATCGGGCTGTTGCTGGATCCGGGCTGGATGGTCTATAATGCGCACTGGGTGTTGCTGGCGCTGGTGCTTATTGTTTTTGTCAAAACAGCAGTTATATTCGGGGTTGCACGGGTTTTCCGCCGCCCGCCGGCCGAAGCTCTTGCAACAGGCATCACCCTGGCCCAGGTAGGCGAGTTCTCCTTTGTGCTGGCCACCGCATCCCGCGATCTTGACCTGATCACCCCGGAGATCTTTTCCATGATCGTATCCGTGACCATTGTTTCGATTTTTATTTCCACCTACATGGTAAACAAGGCACCGGCACTGGCCCGCGGGCTTCTGGTTAGAAAGGCAAAGGCCGGTGAACCTCGAATACAGGAAGATTTTTCCGAAGGGGGCAGGCGAAGCGACCGCATACTGATCATAGGTTTCGGCCCCGCAGGCAGACGTGTGGCTGATGCCTTGATTGGGCACAAAATCCGGCCGGAGGTCATTGAAATGAATCCCGGTACCGGCCGGTCCGCCCGTGACAAGGGGCTTTCCGTTCACATGGGAGATGCGGTTAATGAAGAGGTGCTTGTGCATGCAGGCATTAACAATGCTTGCCTGGTGATTATAACCATCCCGGACCCGCGCATGACAATTTCTATCATTGAAACCGTTAAGCGACTTGCGGACAGAGCAGTCGTGGTTGCCAGATGCAGGTACCATATTTACAAAACCGACATGGAAAAGGCGGGAGCGGAAGTGGTGGCAGACGAGGAAAACATGGTGGGCATGCATCTTGCGGAAGCGGTCGTCCACGCGCTGCAGAATGCAGACAGCGAGGAAATGGCATGCGCCCTCGGCCTTTCCGGAGTTTGATCTCTCTTAGGGATATTGATATAATTTAATCAAAAAAGGTGAAAGCCATGCTCGGTGCCATTGCAGGCGATATAATCGGCTCTGTGTATGAGGCCAGGCCTATCAAATCCCGGGATTTTCCCCGTTTTTCCAGGGGGTGCTGTTTTACAGACGACACCGTTCTCACGGTGGCTGTGGCGGATGCTATCTTAACCGGCGGGCTCTATATCGACAAGTTCCACGAGTATTTCGAGAGGTATCCCCATGCCGGATTCGGGGGGTCTTTTATGCAGTGGGCCATGCTGCGCTCTCGCGAGCCTTACTACAGCTTTGGAAACGGATCAGCCATGAGGGTCAGCCCGGTGGGATTTGCTTTCAATGACATGGAGACCGTGCTGGAACAGGCAGAACAAAGTGCCGCAGTCACGCACAATCACCCGGAGGGCATCAAAGGCGCCCAGGCGACCGCGGCTTCCGTGTTTCTGGCACGAAACGGGGCGGACAAACCAGAAATCCGCGAATTTGTTTCCAACCAGTTTGCCTACAACCTTGATCAATCCCTGGCAGATATCCGTAAAACCTACAGATTCGACGTATCCTGCCAGGGATCAGTTCCTCAGTCGATTATCGCGTTTTTGGAGGCGCAGGGCTACGAGGAGGCGGTGCGAAACGCCGTTTCCCTTGGCGGTGATGCCGATACCATGGCAGCGATTTCCGGCGGTATTGCAGAGGCTTATTACGGAGTACCCGAACAGATTTCGGCAAGGGCCTTATCGTTTCTCGATGATGCGCTAAAACGCATCGTTTATGCCTTTACTGAAAAGTTTATAAATACGTGCTGAAAAAAATATTAAAGAACCCTGGTTTAAAAATCATGATACAGGAACAAAACAGGGCGGCTGAAAAATGGATTGAAAGGTTGATCCGGTTTTTCAGGCAGATGCCCCGCAGGAAATCTGATCCCTCTGAAGCCGACTATTCAGGCTGGCAACAGAGCGAGCAGCAATATCAGAAGGAACAGGCAGAGTGGTTAAAAAAGGTCGAAGCGCGCAGAAAACAGAAACGGACCGGCAATGGTGAGCGCCCAGAATGACGGCCGGGAAATCCGGCTCCGTCGGGTGACCTGGTGGGGTTTCGGAATCAACATCCTTCTGGCGGTCTTTAAAGTGACTGCCGGATGGCTGGGCCACAGCCAGGCAGTGGTGGCCGACGGCATTCACAGCATCACGGATACTATCACGGATGTGGCCGTAATCCTGGGATCATATTACTGGTCACGGCCGGCAGACGATAGTCATCCTTACGGCCATAAACGTTTGGAAACCACGGTTTCAATATTTATCGGGGGGATGCTTTTTCTCGCCGGCGCAGGAATAGGGTGGGACGCGGTAACCTCGGTATACAAGACCCATGTTCATCATCCCCGCCTTATAGCCTTTGTTGCGGCCGCCGCGTCCATAGGAATCAAGGAGTCTCTTTACCAGTGGAACCGGCGGGTGGGCAATCGAATAAAAAGCGTTTCTCTGACGGCAAATGCCTGGCATCACCGGCTGGATGCATTCAGTTCCATGCCGGTTCTTGTAGCGGTCGGAGTTGCATTTGTTTATCCTGAACTGCATCTGCTCGATCATGTGGCGGCTTTTTTTGTGGCTATCCTTATCTGCTATGCGGCAATAGGAATCATTCTTTCCGGATTCAAGGAGCTCGTGGACCAGGGGGCGCCCCCGGAGGTGTGCGAGCAGATCAAGGATCTGGTGAAAACTCATCCTGCAGTTCGTCAGGCACACAATATACGCACCAGGTATTCCGGAAATCTTCTTTGCGTGGATCTTCACGTGGTGGTCAGCAGTCAAATGACAGTATATGAAGGCCACAGGGTGGCAGAGGAGGTAAAGAAATTGCTGCTGCATGAAGGTCCGGATATTCTTGACACTGAGGTCCACATCGAGCCGGAGGAAGCGGCACGCCCGGATGGCGAGGGCTGAATGAAAGAAATCCTATCCCTGATATTCTGCCATAAACAAGGCCCCGTGTTTGCAGCCGGCCACGCATTGACCGCAGCCTCTGCACAGCCCGGTATTAACACTTGCGATTTTCTCAGCCACCTGGATGGCCCCGGTCGGGCAGATCTTTTCGCACTTGGCGCATCCGACGCACCGCGACGGATCCACCCAGGCGGTTTGATCGGCTTGACCCGGTAAATTCACGCCCCTGGCCTGGAAATCGATCAAATCCCGTTTTTCATGCCGATCACGGAGGTTGACGATATCCTGATCGGAGCCATTGCGCTCAGGCCGAACAGCATGATGAGCGTGTCCGCCTTTGCAGCCCTTGTGTTTAAGAAATTTGCTGTGATGCTCCTTGTGTTTGCCGTGACCATGGTGTTTTTTGCCGTGGCTGTGTTTTTTCCCGGAAATACCGGGCATCCCGTGGTGATGATGCATAATTTTACTGCTCCTTTATTGTTTTAAAATTTCATCAACTTTTTGTGCCGCTTCCTGAATGATCCTGCGGATTTTGTTTGCTTCATCCGCGCCAAGACGCCCGCTGCGGAACGCCCGTGAGATTGATTTAAACATTCCGGCCACCAGGGCCTGGATGTCTTCAAAGAATTCATCCTCTTCGTATTCGTATGAACTTGCCTGATTCATGTCCTCATAAAAATCCTCCAGCAGTTCCCTTTGCGATTCGAGCTCCCTGCGCCCTTTTGTCGTCAGTTCGTATGTTTTTCGATTATCCGCG
The DNA here is from genome assembly GCA_021737545.1 of Desulfobacteraceae bacterium. Classification (GTDB taxonomy): domain Bacteria; phylum Desulfobacterota; class Desulfobacteria; order Desulfobacterales; family Desulfosalsimonadaceae; genus Desulfosalsimonas. Next base: position 891 of record JAIPDT010000178.1, on the reverse strand, counting down.
TCGCTGGGAGCGATAAGCTCGAGATTTTCGAGCGCCTGCAGGGCCGGATAGACGGTTCCAGGGCTTGGCCGGTACATGCCGCCGGTTTTTTCCTCGATGCTGTCCATGATGCCGTATCCATGCCGCCCCTTATCCCTGAGGCTGTCAAGGATAAGATAACGTGTTTCACCGCGCTCTATCCTGGGGCCGCGCCGGGCAATCATGTCTGAGAACCGATGATGTTTCTTTTTCTTATGGTGGCACTTGTGTGAACCTCCCCGATGCCCCCGATCCGAAAAGCCGTGTTTTTCCCGCTGCATGAGCACCCTCTCATTTTCGTAATTATCAATACGATATATCGTTAAATTGTATCTAAAAATATGACGCCTGCGTGAGGTTGTCAAGGAAAAAATAAGATTCATCCGGCAAATGCTGGCAGCTTAAATCCATCAGACCTCATGGCTTCAGGATCATATTTTAAAATTTTTTATTTAATAAGCCTGAGCGTTAGTCAAAAACATTACATAAGACTTTCTTATTTAAACTATTATTATTATTCACTGGACTTATACTCGTTTGATTGGTATTTAAAGTGTCAAGTATTGATAAGCCTGTAAAAAGTCTTTTTTTACAGGCAGTGTTAAGTGTTAAGTGTTAAGTAAAATCAAGAAGTTATTTTTTTTATTATTTGTCGGTTATAGAAGTTTCTGGACTTTTTACCAGCAATTCACGGTTACTAACGAATTTTTCATTTTATCCGGTTTTTGCGGTAACCTGTTTTAACCAATTAGCAAGGTTTATAAGGATTGCCTGAAAGGTGGAAAAGACGCCGGGAAAATCAATTCCCGTTACCGGATCAGCCAATTTTGCCCATCAGGAGGAAAGTGTACTTGCCTGCGCCTTTGATTTTTG
>JAIPDT010000177.1 GCA_021737545.1 Desulfobacteraceae bacterium | reverse complement strand
CCTGCAAGCTTGTCCAGGTTGATTTCCCGGGCCGCAAGGTTGACCTGCTGGCGGCGGTTTTCTACATTGTATCTGTCCACGTCAACCCCTGTGAAATCGTAATAGGGCCTAATGCTCTGGAGCTGGTCATATACGTCTTCTAACAGATGGCGGTCCCATACAGGGATATTTTCGATTTCCGCACTTATTGAGCGTCCGGTGCCGCCCCAGGGAATTTTTTTCACCTCGAATTTACGGGTTTTTGTTTCAGAGAGCCTGTATGCATCAAGAGATGCCGTGATGCTGTTTTCGATATACGGTTTTTCCCTGGATAGTTCATTGGGCTCAACCAGATACTTTTGTACCGTGTTGTGAATAAAATCGGTGTTGCTCAGTCCGAATACTCCCAGAAATCCCAGCATCAGCCCGACTGCCGGCAACAGCCTTTTTCTGGAATTAAGATAATAGAGCCCCCCCAGGACTGCTGCGGCCCAGAGCGCAACTGTTATCCAAATTAAAGGCAGGGTCACATGCATTTGAGTATATCCGGGTCCGAAAAAAAGAGGCATATGCTCAGAGTTATATACAAGGGCGTATCTTTTCAAAAAAAATCCCCATCCTGCAAGAATTGCCAGGACCAGGGCCAGTACATTGAGATGGATCTTTGCCCCTTTGGGCAGAGATTGGCCGGTTCCGGCCAGCATCCGCCTTTCTATCCTGTATAAGAGAATGGATGCGCCGACCGTGATTGCTGCGGCAATCAAAAGCCGTTGTTCAAGAAGGATATGAACCGGATAGGAAAACAGGTAGAAACCGACGTCCATACCGAAGGCCGGATCCGAAATCCCGGTATTCGGTCCGAACAGATAAAAAAGCAGGCGCTCCCATTTCTCAAAAAGGGGCAGGGCAATAAATATGGAAAGCAGGAGGCAAAGCGGCGCATACACCTTCATGGAACCTGTGCGGAACATGCGCGCAAGTTGCTTGTAGCGTATCCGGCGGTTTTTGTCTTTTTTTTCAGAGGCGGGCATCCCGATTCCCAGAAAACGCGATGCGATCCAGAAATTAAGAAAAAACAGTACAAAGAAAAACAGAGTGGATCCGCAAAATACCAGATACTTATAAAAGATTCTTAAAAGAAAGTACTCACCGTATCCCAGGGAATCAAACCACCAGTAGTCAACCAAAAAATCCAGGAATAAAAAGTAGAAGGCAATATATCCGATTCCGGCAAGCACAATTGCCGCAGCAACGCCTATCAGCCAGGGTTTCTTTTTCTGCATAACAAATTTCTCCAGCCCGGTGCCCGGGGTGTATTGTTGGGTAAGATATGACAGGATATCTTTTATATATGGCAATGAATCGCCATAATGTCAACAAGCGGTCGGGTTTAAAGGCAAGTTTCCGATGCCGCGCGTGCATTTTTTGAAAAAATGTTTATAATACAAATTTTAACCGATAAACCCATTAATAAACAAATTCAAAATATGAAGGACGGCGATTAAGGAGCAGTGCTTTATGAAACAGGCTTCAAACCCTATGGAAATCTATAATCTTTTGGAAAAGTCCAACTGCCGCAAGTGCAATGAAAAAACATGCATGGCATTCGCTGCGTCCGTGTTTAGCGGCAAAAGAAGTCTCTCCGAGTGTCCTTATGTGGATTCTGAAATTGCGGCGGCATATGACGGCAACAACCGGCAAGAGTCTCAGCCGGGTTTGCGGCTTGATGTGAATGAAACGGTTGAAAAACTGCGGCAAGAGGTAAAACAAACCGACCTGCAGCAGGCGGCCCGGCGTCTTGATGCTTTATACGACGAAAAGGGCAGGATAACCGTCAGGGTTATGGGCAAGGAGTTCAGTGTTGACAAAAACGGCCGGATTTTTACACAAATTCATGTCAACCCATGGGTTATGGTACCGGTTTTTGATTATATAGTAAACGCAAAAGGCACTTCGCCTACCGGCAATTGGGTACCGCTTCGGGAGCTAAAAGGCGGACGGGAGCGTGCCGGGCTTTTTACCCAGCGCTGTGAAAAGCCGTTGAAGCGCATTGCCGACACTTACCCGGATTTTTTTAACGACATGCTCGAGTTGTTTAGCGGCACACGCACGGAAACAAGTTTTGATGCCGATATCGCAGTGGTTCTCTATCCCCTGTCCAAAGCGCCGATCCTTTTCTGCTACTGGGGTCAGGAGGAAGGGATGGAGTCCAATATGCAGATATTCTTCGATACCTGTATTGAGGACAACCTGAGTATTCATTCTATCTACACCCTGGGTGCGGGACTGGTCAGCATGTTTGAAAAATTTTCCATGAAACATGCCTCCTGATGCAAAGATCCCCCATATCGAAGCTCCTTTCCCCCTAAAGTCTCAGGAGGTAAAGACCGATATATAATATAACAAGAAGTTCATGGCATTAAATAAGCAACAGTGGGACAGGCGTGGACACGGACGAAGATGCAGATTTATCAGACAGATATATTGCAAACCGGAGCTGGAAAAACCGGCGCCGAAAAAAACAGGGCGCGGCAGGGCGGATTTGAACGCGAGTTTGAAGCCGCGCAGGAGAAACCATACAAAACAGTCCCTGTTGCTGTCAAAGAGGATATGATAAGTCTGGGAAAGATTTCATCTGATCGTCCTACTGTCTCCCACCTTATGGTAAATCACCCGGCTTGTGCACAGGAGTGCTGGGATATTATCCATTCAGAGCAAAATCATGACAAGCCGTATACCCGCATTCCCGAGGGGACCGAAATTTTTCTAAACCCTGAAACAGAAGAACTTTCCTGGAAAGGCGGGGAATGCGCCAGTTATACTGCTGATACCAAAGAAAAACCTGGGCATTTTTCTTTTGATAATAAAATGAAGGTGATTGAAGAATCTATTGATCGCGCAGCATCAGAACACAACCTTTCCAGAGAGCTTATTGCTTGCGTGATAAGAGCGGAATCGGGGTTTGATCCGTCTGCTGTTTCCGGGGCAGGGGCGCAGGGGCTGATGCAGCTCATGCCTGAGACCGCCCGGGAGCTCGGGGTAAACAACCCGTTTGACATTCGGGAAAATATAGACGCAGGCGCCAGGTACTTAAAAAAGATGCTTCATGATTTCGGGGGCAGCCTTGAAAAAGCCCTGGCAGCCTATAATGCCGGGCCTGCCGCTGTAAAACGGTTTGCAGGGGATGTGCCTTATGCAGAGACCAGACAATATGTGGAACGGGTCCTGTCTTTTTTAAGCCGGCAATAGCGGTCCATTTCAACAAACCGGATAGTCCTGTTGGGTTGTCTTCCAAGCCTGCTCCTTTATAAAAAGGTCCTTCTTTTTAAGCTCTTTTAGCTGAGGGATAAGAAGGGAGAGGGTCAATATGAATGTAAGTACATTAGCGATCGGGAAAGCTATCCATATCCCTTCGAGCTGGAAAAAACGGGGCAGTATAAAGAGCAGAGGGATTAAAAACAGGACAGGTCTTGCAACAGCGGTGAGAAATGATTTTCCGGCTTTCCCTATTGCCTGAAAAATCAAAGAGCCGACCATAATAAATCCCAGCAGGTAGAGTACGGAGAAGACCACCCTGGCAGCATGTGCAGTTAACTCAATGAGTTCACTGTCAGAGGTAAAAACACTTACGATCAGTTCGGGAATAATTTGGATAACAGCGAATAATATGAAACAAATGCTTGTTGCGGCGATAAGGGCTAGTTTTATTGCCCGCATTGCCATATCAAAGCGCTTGGCCCCGTAATTGAAACCGAGTACCGGCTGAAGCCCCTGGCCTATGGTGATACCCGGAAGCAGTGTAAACATAATGATGCGATGAATTATTCCGTAGGCTGAGACTGCCAGATCCCCACCATAGACGACAAGTATATTATTTACCAGGATTACGGAGAAGCTGGTGGCAAAAGTCCTTGTAAATGATGCAATGCCTATTGCAAAGATCTCTTTTAAGATGCTCCATTCAAATAGAAGGTTCTTAACTCGGATTTTTAAAAAACTTTTTCCGGAAAGATAGTATCGCAGGATATACACAGTAGAGATAAACTGTGATGTAACAGTTGCCAGCGCGACCCCTTGTATCCCCATTCCCAGTACTACGATAAATATCGGGTCTAACAAGATGTTCAGACCCCCTCCTATTATCATTGCTATCATAGGGGTCTTGGCGTTTCCTTCCGCCCTTATCAGCCCGTTTGAAGACATTACAAGGGTTTGAAAGAACATACCGATAATAATTATTGACATGTAGTCGCGGGCATAGGGGAGGATAGTATCAGAAGCCCCCATAAGCCTGAGCCAGAAGTCTATATCTGCAAAAGCGGTTATCATTAAAACTGCCGACAGTACTATCACAGCAGCCACGGCATTGCCCAGTCCCCGCTCGGCTCTGGGGGTATTGTCGGCACCGATCAGCCTTGAAATCAGGGATGCTCCCCCCAGTCCGATTAACTGCCCGATGCCCATGTATAATATTTGAAACGGGAAAACAATGGAAAGTCCCGCAATGCCTAAAGAACCAACGTAATGTCCGACAAAGATCGTATCCACCACGTTATATAACATCATAACAAACATGCCCGCAAAAGACGGCAGAGACAATTTCAGCAGCAAACGACCGATTCGGTAATCATCAAGTATGTTCTGACTCTGAGCAGACATATTCAGATTCTTATCTTCTCAACTGATTCTGTGTGTTGGTGATAAATCCGTGGGCCCCGATTACAGAGGAATATACAGGGCCTTCGAACTATTGATGTTCCCGGGTTTTTAGAAAACCGATCTCAGGCCAGTGCTCCTGTGCATATTTGAGCTGGAACATGCTGGGGGCAAGAAATGTCAGGTGGTTTTCCGCATCCAGGGCAAGGTTGGCCTGGTATTCCTTTTTAAAACCCTCCAGCTTTTTCTTGTCATCGCAGTTCACCCAGCGTGCTGTTGCATAACCCACAGGTTCGTAGTCTGCCTCCACTCCGTATTCGGCCTTGAGGCGGGCCATGGTCACATCAAACTGCAGTTCGCCCACTGCTCCCAGAATCAGCCGGTTGCCATAAAGGGTTCGGAATACCTGGATCGCACCTTCTTCAACCAGCTGGTCCGCACCTTTCTGCAGTTGTTTGGCCTTTAGGGGGGATTTGAGCCTGACCTGCCGGAAATGTTCAGGAGCGAAATTAGGAATCCCCTTAAAGCTAAGAGGTTCTTTTTCAGAAAACGTGTCTCCGATCCGGATTGTCCCGTGGTTGTGGATTCCGACAATGTCGCCCGGCCACGCTTCTTCCACGGATGAACGGTCCTGAGCCATGAAAATGATGGGGTTGGAGATCAGCATATCCTTGCCGGTGCGGTGATGACGCACCCGCATTCCTTTGCGGAATCTGCCGGAGCAGACCCGCAAAAAGGCGATCCTGTCCCTGTGGGCCGGGTCCATGTTGGCCTGAATCTTGAAAACAAACCCGGAAAATTCCTTTTCCTCCGGAGATACCATGCGTGTATCTGCAGGCCTGGGAGACGGGCCGGGAGCTATTTCCACGAAAGTGTCTATCAGTTCCCGCACGCCGAAATTGTTGACCGCGCTACCGAAAAATACAGGGCTCTGGCTTCCCTTTAAAAAATCATTGATGTCA
>JAIPDT010000176.1 GCA_021737545.1 Desulfobacteraceae bacterium | reverse complement strand
ATAAGGAATTTTGAAATTATCGGGGAAGCAACCGCCCATATTCCAGAGGAAATTTCAGCTGCGCATCCAGAGATCCCATGGCAGGATATGCGGGACATGAGAAATATACTTGCGCATGAATATTTCGGAATAAATGAAAACATTGTCTGGAATACCATTCAAGACGATTTGCCACCCTTAATTCCTCTGCTCAAGAAGTTACTTTCCCAACATGGTGCTTGATTTCTAATAAAATTTCCGTTTTTATTTCTCCATGAATGCAAAAGCCTGCAATACTTTCAGGTTTAATCTTTCTGTGGGGGACATTGCCTATCCCCGAATCTTTTCAAGCAATTCCTTGGCCTTCTCGTACTCCGGAAATTTCCTTTCCGCGCTCAGGCATTTGACCAGTTCGTTTTCAGCCTCTGCCGTCTGCCCACCTGCATGAAGTGCCAGTGCCAAGTGATAGCGCAGCGTGCCCATGTCCGGGCGCTTTTCCACGGCCGTGGTAAACTGGGTCAGGGCCAGCTTGTAGGATCCTCGCTTGTAATGCACCCATCCCAGGGTGTCTGCAATGTAGGGGTCTTCCGGAGCGGCTTCCTTGGCGATTCTTGCTATCCTCAAGGCTTCTCCAAGGTCTGGCTCCGAGTCATTGGCCAAAAGCCAGGCCAGATTGTTGGCGGCCGGGGCAAATTCCGGTTCGATTTCAAGGGCCTTCCGATAGGCGCTTTTGGCTGCCTCCGGCTTGCCGGTCCTCTCCAGAAGGGTCCCCAGGGCCATGTATCCGGGTACAAAATCCGGATCCTTTTCAGTGGCCGCCCGGTATTTTTCAATGGCTGTGCCGGTGTTGCCGGTACGTGCAAGGATGTCTGCAGTCATGGCATATATCCGCGGATTCTCCGGGGCCTGCTTTCTGGCCTGTTCCAGCAGCTCCAGTGATTCCTCGGGCGAAGAGCCAAAGCGGTCGATCAATTTTGCCAGCAGGACAAGGTATGCCGGATTTTCCGGGGACTGCTCAAGCTGGGTTCTCGCCCGGGAAATAGCCTTGTCCGGCTGTCCCTGCCGTATGCGGATTTCGCTGAGCAGGGCCAGGGCAGGGCTGAAATCCGGTGAAAGGGCAAGGGTGTCTTCCAACAGGGCAACGGCCTTTTTCGTTTCGTCCTGCGCCAGATAGCCTCCGGCAAGGGTGTATAAAACTTCCACGTTTTCGGGCTTCTGTTTTTTTATTTCTTCAAACAATTGTACTGCCTGCTCCACATCCCCCGTGCCCAGAAGGGATTTGCCCAGGATAATGGCTGCCCGCATATTGCCCGGGGCAATCTTAAGTGCCTTTCCAGCTTCGTTTTTTGCGCTTTCGAATTCTCGTTTTAACACCAGGTGGTGGGCCATCAGGGTCCGGGCGTCTGCGTTGCGCGGTGAAGATTGCAGTGCCTGATCCACCGCTTTAAACGATTCCTGCATCTCTCCATTGTTCAAGTGTGCCAGTGCCTTTATGTAATGCGCCTCTCCCCATCGCGGGTGGTCTTCAACCAGTTTTTCCAGGATCGCCATGGCTTCACTGGCTTTCTGGGCCCGGAGCAGCAGTTTGGCCTGGACCAGGTTTGCTATGGGATGCTCCGGATGCGCATCAAGGACCTCCTCCGCCTGCCTGGCCGCGGAGTCGGTTTTACCGGTTTCATAATATAAGTCCGAAAGCTTTGCCTGTGTATCCGCAGGATCCTGGGAATTCCGGATGGCCTCCTTGTAAGCATTTTCTGCTTTTTCAAATTTTTGTTCAGCCCGGAAAAAATTGCCGAGCATGGTATAAATTTCACCGGTTTCCGAGAGCTTTTCCGTACCTTCCAGCAATATATCCTCTGCCTTGGCCGGTTTTCCCGAACTCAGGTAAAACCTTGCCAGTTCGATGTAAGATCCGGATGCATCAGGGTGATTTTCAAGCATTTGCCTAAGGGTTTGTTCGGCTTTGTCCATTTTGTTCCGGCGGGCATAGAATGTGGCAAGCTCCCGGAAAGTCGCAGGCTCCGGGTTGAGTTGGAGTGCTTTATTCAGCGCCTCTTCAGCCTCATCCATCTTGTTTTGCGAACCCATTACACGCGCCCGGACCATGTGATAGCGGCTCTCCTGGTCATTTAATTCCAAAGCCCGGGAAATAGCTTCTTCTGCAGCCTTAAGGTTGCCTTCTTTCAATTCGATCTGGGCAAGCAGCGCGTAGGCGTCCGGAAAATTTTCATCCGCCTCCAGGATTTCAGAGAGCGTTCTGCGGGTTTCTTCCAGTTTGTCTGCCCGAAGGTACATTTCCGCGGTTCTGATCAGCGCATCTGTATTTGTGGGGTCAAGGCTGCCGGCCCGCTGGAGCTCCCGGAAGGCTTTTCCGGGCTCGCCGGTTTCCATGTAGGCCAGCCCGAGCTGGTAGCGGGCCTCGGCATATTTCGGATCAATCTGTACGGCGTTGCGAAATTCTATAATAGCGGATTTGTAGTTTTCAGCTTCTACATATTCCATGCCTTTTTGATAGTGTTCAGCCTTTTCCTCGGCAGGATCGGCGCATCCGCCGGACAGCAGAAGGGCAAAGACCGAAATCAGCAAAAGTAAAAAGACGTGTCTGTAGGTTTGCATGGATTTCTCTTTCTGAGGTTTTTGGGGAAAAAGGTTTGCAGGGTTCACCTGATTTTGTTATAAAATAAGAAGGGTTTTTTGAAAGCCAAGCTTGAGTAAGATATTAATTCTTGCTTTTCCCTCCTTTTTGGCTCTTGCTCCGGAACGGCATTTGCAAGAACAAAGCGGGCTGCGAGAAAACGATAATTTGTAGAAAATCAGTGAGACATGTTATTTTTTTATAGCATGCCCGTGTGTATTATTTCAAGAATTAATTAAACATCACATCATATAGATAAGTGGGCAGGTGGATGATGACTTTTGATGAAAGGGGAAAAAGCCGTATGCGCGTGGGAAACTGCCTCAAATCGATCTTACGCCCCCGTGACCCGAAAAATCGGCACCGCCTGATCACGGCGGTCTGTCTGATGGCCGCCTTTATTTTGTTGGTCCCTGCAGCAAACGCCCAGCAGGCCGGCACAATGCCGGGCACGCAGGAATATTCCATTGGCGCCGGCGATGTACTGGACGTGGTTGTCTATGGCGAGCAGGAGCTTTCGAGGACTGTTTTTGTCCGTATTGACGGCAGAATTTCACTGCCCTTGGCCGGGGAAGTTGAAGCAGCCGGGGCTGCGCCGGCAGTCCTGGCAGAAAAGATCACCGAAAAACTGGCCCGGTTCATCGAGGAGCCGAATGTTTCGGTGATCCTTGCAGAAAGCAGAAGCAAGGCTTATTACATGGTGGGCCAGGTAAAAACTCCCGGGGAATATTCCATTACCCGGCAGGTTACGGTGCTACAGGCCATTGCCCGGGCAGGCGGATTTCTCGAGTGGGCCAAAAAGGACCGGATCATGATTGTAAGCGGTCCGGAATCCGACGAAGAGATTACCTATTTTGATTATGAAGGCTTTCTGGGCGGAAAAGACCGAACCAGAAACGTTGTCATCCACCCCGGGGACACTATCGTGGTGCCGTGAAAGCAAGGATATATATAGGAAAAAAGGGTTTCTGCTTGAAACTTTTCCGTAAAAGGTTCTTTTTGACTGTCCTGCTGGTTGTATTGTTTTTGCTGCAGGCTTTTGCTGTACAGGCGAGAAATGTTTTCCGCGGCGGCGTGTCCCTGGAACAGGAATATGATTCCAATATTTACCGGGAGCCTGAAGACGAAGTTTCGGAATGGACCACCACGTTTTCACCGAACCTGAGCTATACCCGCACCGGCCGGAAAAGCACCCTTTCTCTCCGGTATTCCCCGGGGATTGTTCACAGTTACAGAACAAATGAGCAGCGCTGGGATCATCTGGCTTCTGCAGATTACAATGCACAATTGTCACGAAATCTGCGTGTGGATTTCAGAAATACTTTTGTCCGTACAGAAGATCCCTATGAGGACCCGGAAGATACGGAAGACGGCATTGAGTTATCAGACAGGCGCGGCAGGCGGAGGTACTGGAGCAACAATTTTTCCGCCCGGACCGGGTACACGTACGGCCGGGAAAGGTTGGTGGAGGTGGGCTACAGGCATCACGTGCTTGAAAATGAAGAGGCAAAATATTCCGATTATGTCCGGCAGACGCCGTCGGTCTCAATTGCCCACCGCATCAATCACCAGTGGAGTGCCCGGCTTGCCTACAGTTTTGAGTACGGGGATTTTTACGAGTCTGCGGGGGAGCCGTACTCGGATGATTTAACCAGAAACCAGGGGGATGCTTTCCTGTACCACCGGATCACGCCGTTTACGCAGATTTACGGCCATCTTTCCTACGAGCAGACAGATTACAAGGAAAAACCGGAAGATTATGCGGTTTATACGAGCGCAGCCGGCGTGACGCATCAATATTCGCGCACGCTGAGCCTTGAACTCGAAGCCGGAGGATCCCAGATCGAACGGGATTTTTTTCCTGATGAGCAGGCCGTTTATTTGAGCGCAGGACTCGATAAAAGCTGGCGGAGAACCACCTGGTCCCTGGCCGCACAAAGCGGTATCGACGCACGGGATTTCAGCGGTGTGGACGATCTGGGGGTGTCAAGATACTGGTCGGCAAGCACCAGCTTTACCCAAAAGCTGATGCGTGATCTTACCGGCAGCATGAATTGTTCCTACAGGGATGATACCTATCTGGATGAAACGGCCAATGCTGATGAACAGCGGGTTGAGGCCGGAGCCGGGCTGGCCTGGTCTTTTGCACGGTGGTATGAGCTGTCGGCCAGGTATGCGTATATTGAACAGGATGCAGATGTGAGGACGGATCGTTACGAGGACCACCGTTTTTTTGTCGGGATTTCCGCAGAAAAGGATCTGGCAGTGTGGTAAGCAGGAAATACAAAAGTCGTTTTCTGAATTGCAGCAGAGTGGTTCAGATCAAAATATAAAAAAACAATTCCAGGTCAACCAACTTAAGAGAACAGCATGGAAAAAGAGCAGCCGCAACTCGATATTTTAAAAAAGTACCTGAAACTGTTGCTAAACCGGTACCGGTTGATTGCGGCGTGCGTGTTGCTCGCTGTATCGGCCGGTATATTTGTTTACCTGTATCAGCCGGAGATTTATCAATCAAGTGCTTCGATTATGTATCAGGAGCAAAAGATCACCCCTTCCAAATTTTCCCAGGACAGCAAACAGCAGATGCAGGAAATGGTAAATACGATCAGCCAGCAGGTTTTGAGCCGGACGAACCTGGAAAAGGTGATCAAGGAGTTTAACCTATATGCTCATATGCGGCAGAATCTCCCCATAGAAGATGTAATCGAGCGGATGCGGGAGAATCATGTTGAAATAAGTCTTCACCAGGGCAAGGGCAATGTGTTCAGCGTTGCATTCAAAGGCCGGGACCCCCGCACGGTAATGCGGGTCACCAATTCCCTTGCATCAAAATTCATTGAGGAAAATCTGCGGATCCGGGAAGAACAGGCCAGGGAAAGGGCTTCTTACATCCAGGATGAACTTCGCATGGCCAAGGAACGGCTGAATAAAAAAGAAGCCCAGATGCGGGACTACAAGCTAAAGCACTACAACGAGATGCCGCAGCAGCGTT
>JAIPDT010000175.1 GCA_021737545.1 Desulfobacteraceae bacterium | reverse complement strand
TACGGCCTGATCGTGGATTTTCTGGCAGAATATTTCCGGGAGATGCGAAAGCGCAATTTTGCCGATGCACTCGAGTCCTATTTCAAACTCGGCAACAACCTAAACCAGCGCGATGTAATCGCAGTGCGAAAGACGGTGTCCGGTCTGTTAAAGCTCCTGTATCCGCACGGGGAATATGACAAGGAGGTGGTGGAAAAATGCCTGGGTTACGCCCTGGAATCCCGCCGCCGGGTCAAGGAACAATTAAAGAAAATCGGCGGCATGGAATTCTATGATGTGCACTTCTCTTATATCGACGGTGACAGCCTGGAGGAAAAATTTACCAGTGTGCCCGAACAGCGGGGAGGGGCACTGATACCGGAAGGGCCTTCAAATCCCGGCACGCTTCATACAGTTGTTATGGGCACACGGGAACACATGGGCCTGTACCGCCTGGAGCTGCAGGTGGTGGGCGGCACCGGCAGGCTTTCGGTATCCGGATCCGGATCTGATACAAAAACCAAGGAGGCCATCAAGATCGCATTTGATTATTTCAAGGCCAATATTTCCAGGATCAGTTCCATGAGCAAGGTAGGAGAACATGACTACCATCTCCACATCGTTGAAATCCATAATACCGGTCCTGCCAGGCCCCTGACCCTTTGCAGCCTGATCGCCTTTTGCTCCGGGCTGATGGGCAAACCCGTGTTGAATCAACTGGTGGTCTTGGGAGACATGAGCCTTGGCGGCAATATCGTGCCGGCAACCAACGTGGCAGAAGCCCTCCAGGTGGCCTTTGACTCCGGGGCCAAACGTATCCTGCTGCCGATGAGCAACGTTAATGACATCCCCAGCGTCCCGGGCGAACTTTTTGCCAAGTTCCAGACCAGCTTTTATTCGGATCCGGTGGATGCGGTATTCAAGGCGCTGGGTGTGGAGTAAATTTCAATGGCATGGAAACACCGATGTTTCACTGCCATACTTTGAAAGTCCGATTTTTAAATATTTGTATATCCGGCTCATTTGATATATGGGAATAAATGTGATAAGTTCGTGTTTTTGTTAAGGTTAAAATTGAATGTGATCTTTGAAGAGCCTCTGAAAGATATCCAAACTCTCGGCTCACCTCACCTGAGGAGAATGTTATGACTGCCAAGCCTGCCTATGAAGAACTGGAACAGGAACTCAAAACTCACCGACAAGAAGCTGAAAAATACCGCCAGTTGATCGAAAACCTGAACGAAGTGCTGTACATGCTGGACCTGGATGCAAGGGTCACATACGTTTCGCCCAACATCAAAAATATAGCCGGGTATAGCCCGGAAGAAATCATAGGGCGCAATTTCATCGATTTCGTGCATCCAGAAGATCTGGAAAACCGGATGCATTATTTCATGCGGGTTCTTTCCGGAGAGGGGATCACAACAGAGTACAGGTACCTGACCAAATCCGGCAGAACAAAATGGGTCATGACCAACGCGAGGCCGGTTCTCAAGGGAGACGAGGTAGTCGGGATCCAGGGCATGCTGGTGGATATAACCGACCGCAAAAACATGGAGGAAAATTACCGGAAAAGCGAGGAAAGATACCGGAACATTCTTGAAAGCATCGAAGACGGCTACTACGAAGTGGATGCAGACGGCAGAATCCTTTTCTTCAACAATTCGCTGTGCAGAATGCTCGGTTACACCAGCAGAGAATTGTGGGGGATGAATGCAAAAGACCTGATGGATGAAGAAAATTCCCGGAAAATGATGAAAACGGCCGCCCGGGTCTACAATACGGATAAATCGTATAAGGCTTTTGACTGGGAATTGATTAGAAAGGACGGGGCAATCTGCCATGTGGAGGCCTCCATCTCCCTGAACAGAAATCCGGAAGGCCAACCCAGCAAACTGTATGGCATCGCAAGGGATATAACGGAGCGGAAAAAGAACGAAGAGGAGAAGGAAAACCTTCGTTCCCAGCTCCGGAGATCCCAACAAATGGAAGCCATAGGAACGCTGGCGGGCGGAATTGCACACGACTTCAACAATATCCTTTCTTCCGTGATCGGGTACGCGGAACTTTCCATGGTCGACACCCAAAAAGAAACCCGGATTCACGAAAACCTTTCCAGGATACTGGCCGCGGGGAACAGGGCCAAGGATCTGGTCAGGCAGATTCTGACCCTGGCGCGGGACGGAAACGAGGAGTTCACGCCGGTTTCCGTTGTTCCAATGATCAAGGAAAGCATGAAGCTGCTGCGCTCCACCCTCCCGGCAACAATCAGACTCCAGGAAAAAATAAACGACAATGGGTCGCTGATTGTAAATGCGAACCCCACACAGCTTCATCAGATCATCGTGAACCTGGCGACAAACGCAAAATATGCCATGGGCGACAATCACGGCACCCTGGAAATCAGAGTCGAGCCGGTGTCTTTTGATAATAGCGCAGCAAAACAATACACGGAACAAAAACCTGGAGACTATATAAAACTCGCGGTGAGCGACACCGGAACCGGCATTCCCCCGGAAATTCGTCACAAGATCTTTTCTCCCTATTTTACCACCAAGGAAAGGGGGGTGGGCACAGGTCTGGGGCTTTCCCTCGTCCACGGAATCGTCAAAAAGCATAAGGGGCATATCAACGTATACAGCGAGCTTGGCAAAGGAACCTCCATTCAGGTATTTCTTCCGCTGGCAAAGGCCTCCGAACTGCCCGAGCAAAGGGAGCAGGAGGACAAATCCCTACCCCCTGGCAAAGAAAGCATTCTCCTTGTTGATGACGAGCAGTTTATCACGGAATTAGAAAAAGAATATCTTGAAAGGATGGGTTATCGCGTAACCGCCAGAACCAGCAGCGTGGAAGCCCTGGAAGCTTACAGGGCCATGCCCCAAAAATTTGATCTGTTAATAACGGATATGACTATGCCGAACATGACGGGCGACATCCTGGCGAGGGAGATAAAAAGCATTCGCCCAGATATTCCTGTTATCCTGTGCACGGGTTTCAGCGAGAGCATAAACGGCGATGGCGGAAATTCGGATATTGACGCTTTTCTGATGAAACCCGTAACCAGGGCGAAAATGGCAAATACCGTGCGTTCCGTGTTAGACGATGCAGAGACGACCAAATCCCTGTGATCAGCGGAACATTTGCAATTAAATACCGGTACAAAAAGAAGATTTTATGCAGTTTAATATGTTTTTTAATAATTTAAGGAATTTTTCCCTTGATAAATTATTTATTAATTGCAATATATAATAAAAACAATGCCCAAATCCATGTCCCGGATAATCCTTAAAAGAAAAAGGAAATCCGTTTATTTTTATTCGGCAAACCCTGTTTGGACAAAAGGAGTTTCATTTTGGAAAACATTGCCGGCAAAGAAGCTTTAATCCGGATATTGCGTGAAGAAGGGGTGCAATATGTTTTCGGGATTCCGGGGGCCACGGAGATTTTGTTCATGGATGCACTGGAGAAGGTCCCGGAGATCAAATATATACTGGGTTTTAACGAAATCGTATGCAGCGGTATGGCGGAAGGCTATGCCCGGGCCACCGGCAGGCCCGCATTCTTGAACCTTCACACCGGGCCGGGGCTGGCCGCGGCCCTGCCCATGATTTATAATGCCATGGCGGGCGGTGTACCTCTGGTCATAACAGCCGGCCAGCAAGACACCCGCCTTTTACAGTACGATCCGCATTTATCCGGCGATATTGTGGGCATGGGAAAATTGTATACCAAGTGGTGCACGGAAATCGTGCATGCAGAGGATATCCCAACCACCATGCAGCGCGCCTTTAAAATGTCAGTGCAGCCCCCGGCCGGACCGGTGCTGGTTTCCATCCCTCAAAACGTCCTGGCTCAGCACTTAGACTTTGAATACAAGCCCAACACTACTGTTTATACCCGAATAAGGCCGGACCGGGCTGCGATGGATTCCGCTTTCAAAATTCTGCAGACTGCCAATCGTCCGGTTATTTTCGTGGAAAGCGGGGTTAGCCGGTCCGCAGCTCTCGGGGAAGTGGTTTGCTTTGCGGAAACAATCGGGGCAAAAGTGTATCAGGTCTGGATGTCTGATGTGAATTTTCCTGTTACCCATCCCCAGTACCTGGGAGATCTGGACCCGAACTCACCTGCCGGCGAGGAGGCCTTAAAAGATGCCGATGTTATTATCGGCATAGGATGCCCAATGTTTGATCAGGGCTTTTATTATCCAAAAACCGGGTTGCCCGGCGGGGCCAAAATTATTCATATCGATGATAATCCCTGGGAAATAGGGAAGAATCTGCCGGTGGACTGCGGCATCCAGGCGGATATCAGGACAGCCGTTGGAGAGCTCACCGAGATGATCAAAAACAAAGCGTCTCCGGAGTATATAAAAGCGGCCGGCCGCAGAGCAGAAAAGATATCCGAAGAAAAGTCCGCTGCAGACGCGCAGATGAAAAAGCAGATCCAGGAAGAAAAAGACCGCGAGCCCATAGCTGTTTCACGCCTGATCAAAGAGATAAAAGAGGCGATGCCGCAGGATACGATTATCGTGGATGATTGCTGGTCCTCGTCAGGATTGCTCCGCCGGATCCTTGATCTTACAGGCCAAAAACAATTTTACAGGGCGCGCAGGGGCGGAAGCATAGGATGGGGACTGCCGGGCGGAGCGGGAGTAAACCTGGGCATGCCTGATCGAAAAGTTGTCGTGGTCTCGGGTGACGGCAGTGCGGCATGGTCCATGCAAAGCTTCTGGACCGCGGCCCGCTATCGTATACCAGTGACCTTTATCATCACTAACAATGCGACCTATCGGCAGGTAAAGCTTGTGCGCAAAACCGTGCTGGGCGACTATCCTTTAAGCGAAAAGCATGACGGCATGGAACTGGATGAGCCGGTCATGGATTTCTGCATGCTCGCACGGTCTATGGGGATAAAGAGTGAAAAAGTGACAAAACCGGAGGATCTGGCAGAAACGCTGAAAGCGGCAATGGATTCGGACGAACCCAGGCTGGTGGAAGTTTTTGTGGAAAACCAGCCTTAATGCCGATTTCAACGTATTTTACTGAAGCAGGGTCAGAAATATCCCAGCCGCTACAACCGTGCCGATAACACCAGCCACATTCGGCCCCATGGCATGCATCAGCAAATAATTTTTCTTATCCTCCTTTGAAGCCACCATATGTACAACACGGGCGGCCATGGGAACAGCGGAGACACCCGCAGCACCGACCAGCGGATTAATCTTTTTATCATCTTTTAAAAACAGGTTCATTGCCTTGGCTATCAGCACACCAGAGGCAGTGCTTATCATGAAGGCGATAAGGCCCAGCACAAATATAAAAATCACGTCCGGCCGCAGAAACTGTTCCGCATTCATGGTCGCCCCCACAGGCAGACCCAGAAAAATAGTGGAAATATTCATCAGCTCATTTTGGGCGGCATGATTTAGCCGTTCAACAACTTTGGACTCGCGGAATATATTGCCCAGCATAAACATTGCCATCAGCGGCGCCGAAGCAGGAATCAACAGGATAATCAGCAATGCGGCAAAAAAGGGGAAAAGGATTTTCTCCAGCCGCCCTACTTTTCGCATAGTTTTCATTCTGATACAGCGTTCGCGCTTCGTAGTCAGCAGCTTCATGACGGGAGGCTGTACGATCGGCACCATGGCCATATAGGAATAGGCGGCAACCGC
>JAIPDT010000174.1 GCA_021737545.1 Desulfobacteraceae bacterium | reverse complement strand
ATAGCAGCTCCTGCCCACGAATATTACCATGCACCGGGGCAAAAGGCAGCCCCACAAAAGAGTGCGGATGGAAGCGTGACGGGCGAGACTTGTTGGATGGAGGGAAAAGGATAATTCGTGAACGAATTAGCTCTTGACATAAGCCTTCTCATGGAAGTTACCAATATTTTTTCAGGAAATTCGAATTAAGACCCTATGTATAGTAAAAAGGTCAGTATGACTAAACTTACCATTCTCACTTTTGTCGCCTGTTATCTGCCCGGCCACAAATTCGGCGGACCAGTGCGCAGCATATCCAACATGGTGGAGCATCTGGGGGATGAGTTCGATTTTAGAATTGTAACTCGGGACCGGGATGCCCTTGATACCGAACCGTATCCTGGTGTGAAGGTGGATGATTGGAATACCGTGGGCAAGGCGCAGGTATTTTATGCCTCTCCCCAAATGTTGAGGCCATGGAGTATTTCACAGCTGTTACGTGAAACGCCACATGATGTGTTGTATTTGAACAGTTTTTTTTCCTACGAATTTACTTTCTTGCCGCTTGTGGCGCGGAAGTTGGGCATTGCACCGCGACGAGCTTGCGTGATCGCTCCACGTGGAGAGTTTTCAGTAGGAGCTCTTGCCTTGAAGGCGTGGAAGAAAGGCCCTTATCTAAGCCTGACCCGAGCACTGGGTTTGTATGAAGGACTTAATTGGCAAGCTTCCAGCAAATATGAGGTTGAAGATATTCGCCACAATATGGGGAAGGTGGCCCGAAATATGATTGTAGCACCGAACCTCCCCTCTCCTGCTTCTGACTTTGGGCAAAATGTTTCAGTCTCTGTTTCATCGCATAGCCGACCATTGCGAGTGATATTCTTATCGTTGATCACAGCCAAAAAGAATTTAGCTTTTGCATTGCGTACACTTGCAAAAGTGCAAGTGCCGGTGATGTTTAGTATTTATGGACCTGTCCTAGATAAGCCCTATTGGCGGCAGTGTCAGGATTTGATAAAGATTTTGCCGAAAAATATAGCTGCCGAGTATCATGGTAGCATAGCGCCGGATGCCGTACACGGTGTTATGGCGGAACACGATCTTTTTTTTCTCCCCACGTTGGGGGAAAATTACGGCCATGTAATTCCTGAGGCTTTGTCTGCGGGTACGCCTGTGCTTATTACAGACACTACGCCGTGGCGAAATCTTTCAAAAGACGGCATAGGTTGGGATTTGCCATTAAAGTCTGGAGAGGATGAGTTCGCTGTACGTATTGAGGAAGTAGCGTATATGTCGCCCAGCGAACGAGCTAATTGGCGAAGGCACGTAGCCTTTTGGGCATCTCGCAAACTGTCCAATCCTGAAGCACTAGAGGCCAACCAAAGGCTGTTTTGGGCAGTCACCAACACCTCCTCATAGTCTGTATGATTTTTAGGCACTACTTTGGCCCTGCATATCAACGTCATGATTATTCGACACAGTTATTATTGGGGAGATTTTTATCTATGGCAGTATTCATTTAATGTACATATACTAATATTTGCAAAATTAGATTTACATTTCAATCAACATAATCACAGCTGTTACCCGCTATAATCACATAGCATCCAAACATGATCGATGTATAACTATTTTTGCAAGTCACTGTAACAGAGGAAGCTATAGATGTCTACATATTTTTACAAATATTGGTAGATTTCACGGATTTCGGGTGAGAAACTAATGATATAAGGTTTTGAAATGATAAAAAAAAGAGATATAATAAAGATATTTATAAATATCGCGCGAAAATTCAATCCACCCATTGAAAATATTTACTTTGCTACTATACAAAAATCTGGTTCTCAATACATCAAACAAGTGTTCAGCGACAAACGTATACAATATTATACAAAGTTGCTAACTTATCCACAGCATAGATATGAATGGGATGAATTTCACAAAAAATTTCCAAAAGGAACTTTTGTTCCTGGTTTGTATATGTCTTATGATCTATATGAAGAAATAGAAAAGCCAAAAAGCTATAAAACGTTTTATGTCATGCGCGATCCACGGAATATTGTAGTTTCTTGGTATTATTCAATGATGAAAACACACAAGTTAATGGGTAAGGTGGGAAGATATAGAAAGGAATTACAAAAACTTTCTTTTAAAGAGGGCCTTCATTACTGTATAGACGCACTATCTATAAAATTTATGGCTATGCGAACATGGAAAAATAACGAAAACGATCCTGCTGTTTTAATTTTAAAATTTGAGGATTTAAAAGAAAATCCATATTCAGAGTTTCTGAGAATATTCGAGCATTGCGGTATCAATATTCCTCATGAAGTTTTGAAGTCCGTGCTTTCTGATTATACAAAAGATAAGATGAGAGAAAAAGATTTGGCAAATAGAGTAGATATAACTGAGTCCCATTATCGAAAAACTGAATCTAAGCACCAGGAAGTATTTGAAGCTGATCACTATAAGCATTTTTATCAAGTCACAGGAAATTTGGTAGAGATTTTGGGGTATGAGAAATCTTAAGGTCCTACATACGTAGTCGCAAAGGAATTAACTTTAGCCAGATTCAGTCTGAAAAGATCAACTCAAAATTCGTTTTCGATAGTGACCACTATCATTAAAAGAACATGCTCGAGGAAAGTGTATTGAATAAAGTAAGCATAATTACCGTTTGTTATAACAGTGCTAATACGATGAGAGATACAATCGAATCAGTGCTTGCCCAAGACTACCCACATATTGAATACATAATTGTGGATGGAGGCTCCCAGGATAGTACCATAGAAATTGTTAAAGAGTATAGGAAACAGATTGCTGCTATTATCTCGGAACCGGATAATGGCGCCTATGAAGCCATGAATAAAGGTATTAAGGAAGCTACAGGCGATGTGGTCGGCGTATTGAATTCTGATGATTTCTACGTGGATAACATAGTTGTAAGGCGCTTGATTGAGCGAATGGAGTCCGCTGGCACCGATTGCGTCTTTGCCGATGTGGTATATGTTGCCCCGGAAAATACAGGCAAAGTGGTGCGTTATTATGATTCAAGCAGGTTTCATCCCGGCAGGCTGCGTTATGGGTGGATGCCGGCGCATCCGTCTTTAATGGTGAAGCGCGAGTTTTTTACCAGCTATGGCGGATATGTGCTTGACTACAAGATTGCCGCTGACTTTGAAATGATTGTAAGATTATTTCATGTTGCAGGGGCTACATATGCTTATTTACCGAGACCTGTAATAAAAATGCGGATGGGAGGAGTCAGCACAAACGGGATGCAGGCCCGCTGGAAATTAAACAACGAAATAGTGAAAGCATGCAGAGCCAACGGAATCCAGACAAACCTACCCCTCGTTCTTCTGAAGACCCCCTTGAAATTACTGGAACTTGTGCGCAGGCCGGATAGAGAACATAGATAGCCGTTGCTAAAAAGTACGGTTTCCCAGCAGCTAAGGATTGATACGCATATAGTGCGTGCACAGCCATAGGCAAAACAATGATACAGCAAGACAGCAGAACAGGAGGCCGAGTGCCGTTTCAGTCAGAAACGCGGGTGGTTGTTATTACCCAGGAAGATCATTTTGCAATTCCGGAAAATATTGAAAAGCTGATCCGGCCGGATGGGGTTCGGATTGTAAGAATCGTTACATTGGATGTGCGAGGGTCGCTTGTTAATAAGAAAAGCTATTTTTTTAGGGGATTCGGTTTTGTACAGGGTTGCAGAATGGCATTCAGGGTTTTTAAAAAAAAGCTTGCTGCCGGTATGGACCTTTTGTGTAAGGGGCGGCTGCCGATAAAAAAGCAAAGCGTAAAATTGGTTGCGCAAAAGTATAAAATTCCCCATGAGGTCTGTTCTGATCCCAACGAGGCCGGTTTTTTAAAAAGAATAAAAGAAGAGAACCCGGATATTATTGTTTCTTTTTCCGCGCCTGTGGTTTTTAAAGAAGAGCTGCTTTCGATCCCCGCAAAGGGATGCATCAACCTACATTGCTCCTATCTGCCGGATTATGCCGGGCTGCTTCCAAGCTTTTGGGTTTTATACAACGGCGAAAAGGAAACCGGCGCCACGGTGCATTACATGGATACGCAGATAGACAACGGCGGCATACTAGAACAGGTTCGCGTGCCTATTGAAAAGGGTCAGTCAATGTTTGACCTGATCATAAAGACCAAGGCGGTCGGGGGAGACCTGATGTGCAGGGTCATAAAAAAAATGGCTGCAGGAGAAGATGTTGAATTGCAGCCGAATCCCTCAGAGAAGGGCGATTACTATTCATGGCCTTCTGTTGAGCAGATGATGGAATTCCGGCGACAGGGGGGAAGGTTTATATGAGACCAACGGCGGTTTTGTCTCTTGACATGGAAGACTGGTATCATCTGGATTATTTTTCAGGTATGGAAAGTTCTGATTATTCAATGCTTGACGGCATTGATGTGTACAGAAATCTCCTGGAGAAATTCAATATCCCTTCTTCCTATTTTGTGCTGGGCGAATTGATGGAACCTTTGGAGGCTGTTTTGTGCGAGCTTTCCAAAGAAGGGGCAGATCTTGGCGTCCACGGCATGAACCATGCAAGGCCGCTTACCATGTCTGTAGAAGAGTTTACCAAAGAGGTTGATACCGCCAAGGCAACGCTTGAAAAAATTACAGGCAAGCCGGTGCTCGGATACAGGGCTCCTTGTTTCAGTATGGATCGAGAGCGGCTGGATGCAATAAGGGCTCTGGGGTTTAAATACGATTCGAGCCGCATTGATTTTTCAAGCTATCCTTTATACGGTAGTCTGGACATGGAAGGGTTTGAATCTCCGGAGCCCTTTGTATACAAAAAAGAGGATTTCTTTGAATTCGAGGTGGGCACGCTTTCTTTTTTTTCCAGGCAGATCCCTGTTTCAGGGGGCGGCTATTTGCGGATTTTTCCGTGGAAGCTGATGCGGTATTTGGTTAAAAAGTATATTTCAAAATTCAATGTCTACACCCTCTATATCCATCCCTTCGAATTATCAAGAAAAAAACCGCCTTCTCCGGACGGAAACATATCCGCGCTGACGCGGTTCAGGTTTCAGCACGGGCTTGGCACGGTGGAAAAAAAGCTGGAAAACCTGATCGATTTTCTTAAAGGCGAGGGCTTTTCCTTCACCACTTTTGCTTCCCTGCGCAAAGACTTGTTGTAGCCAATGCGTATTCTTGTTACCGGGGCAAACGGATTTATAGGCAGCTTTGTTGCGCAGATGCTAAAAGGCAAGGGGCACGAAGTATGGAGCCTGTCGCGAGGGTTCTCCACGGAAGAAAATGCCCTGGCGGCGGATCTGCTTGACGCAAATGCCACTGAAAAGGCGCTTGCTTCCGCACCAGATTTTGACGTTGTAATTCATCTGGCAGCCATCGCCCATGGTGCAAAGCCGCCCGATGGATACGATGTTACAAGCGCCAATGTTTCCATGACCAGAAACCTTCTTACAGGGCTGAAAAAGGACATACATTTTATTTTATTAAGCTCGGTGGCTGTATACAGCCGGTGCGGGCAAAAAGGTACCGTATCGCCGTGGGCTGAAACGAATCCGCCCACGGCCTACGGGAAAAGCAAGGCTGCATCAGAAGAACTGGTTATCCGGCAGGGGTTCAGAAAGGTTGATATCCTGCGGCTTCCGCCGGTATATGACGAAGAGCACCTGGCTGATGTGAGAAAAAGGGTGTTTTTTCCCGTTTTAAAGC
>JAIPDT010000173.1 GCA_021737545.1 Desulfobacteraceae bacterium | reverse complement strand
CTGTTCCAGGGTGACTTCCAGGAGCCCGCGTTTGAATTCTCGCCGCAGTTCGTCCGACATTCCTATAAGCCCGCGGTAAAAGGCCTTTGCCGCCTCCTGACCGGGCGGATCCGGACGGTCTATATCTGAACACACCTGCAGAATGGCCTCCTGAATATTTTCCATGTCATATTCGCCTGAATTTATAAACTCTGCCGCCGCCTCATAGACTTCAAGGGTGTTTACAATCCGGGGGTCGCGGTAGGAACCGAAGCAGAACAGGCCGTTTTCCATCTGGTATATCGAGAATCCGCCGTATGCGCCGCCTTTTTCCCGGATTTCCCTGTGTAGGAACATTGATTTGAGCAGTTTGCTGATCACCGCCAGCACAGGTGAATCCTCATGGCCCAGCCGCATGGTCTCCACAACCCGGGCTACAAAAGAGACAGCCGTGGAGGTGGCCCAACCTTCCCGTGTCATCCCGGGTTTAAAGGAAAACCCGGGAGGGTCAAAATTACACCCGGGCTCTGCCGGGCCCAAACCTGCGACAAGGGATTTTGCATGTTCTGCCGCCGAATCTATATCCTCCTGGTGGCCTATAAGTGCGGACCGGATATTGTTTTGTCTGAATACGCTCTTCCCTATACGCCGAAAATCGCTTCCGATCTGCTCGAGCCGCTTTTGATCCAGATTCTCCGTAAGTTTCTTGAGGGTCTGTAGCTGGTGAATGCCGTGCCAGGTTTCATTCAAGAAGCTGGCTGAGGAAAAATTTCGGGCCGCAAGGGATATGGCGAGTCGATGGCCGTTGTTGACTACGCTGGATTCCATGTCTGAGCGGACTTCCATGAGCAGGTTGGCGAGACGTTCAGTATCTGTAAACACATATTTTTCCATCATGTCGCCGAGAAGATCGAACATGTTGCCGATGTTTCTCGACAGGCATTTGGCGGAAAGGGTCAGCATAGGCAGGCATGAATCGCTGTTATACGAAAGCCGGTTTGCCGCCGTAATCGAAAATCCCACTCCGCCGGTGTACTGGTCTATTCTGCGGGCAAGCTCCACGTAGTCATATTCCGAGGTGCCGCACTGGGTCATGGCGTAACAGAACAGCGGAACCAGCGGCAATAGTTCCGGGTCAAGATTTTTGATCCCGAATGCGGCGGTATAATAAAGGATTCCAGAGGTGGGCTGATCATACAGCTCTATTTGGTTTTGCTCCAGTTTGCCCGAGGCATGCACCACCCGAATATCAGGGGGAATATCTTGCATTTCAAGCTTCGGCAGGCAGGAAAGATCCTCGTCTTTTTCCTGCAGGCTTAGCAGAGCTTCGGCGTCATTTTTGATACTCTCCAGGTCCCGGGGGCCCAGTTTTTTCTCAAGCGCGGCAAGCTCTTTTTTTTCCTTTTCCCTTCGTTTTTCGTATAGCTCCGGGTCCGGCTCCAGGATCATGCGTACCCTGTGGGGATTGTCTATAAAATACTTTTGGATGCGATTTTCCATCAGGTCGGTGGTGTCGAGTTCACGGAAAAAGCGTTCCACGAGATTGTCGAATTTTAACACCTGGGCGGGATCGCCGTGATGCAGCCAGTCTCCGGTAAAACGCAGCACCAGTTTCATTCCGTAAGGAAACGGGGAGTTTGTGACCTCTCTGCGATGGAACTCGATCTGATGTATGGCTGATTCCACCAGTCTTCTGTCCACCCCTTTTCCGGCAAGTTCGACAAGGGTGTCAAATATAATTTTTTCAATCTCTTCTGCGTCTTGCGGGTCTATATCTTTTAAGCCGCATGCAAACATGGTGTCCTTGTTTTCAGCATCCAGACCGCTGCAGTCGCTCAATGTGCTTCCCAGCCCCGAATCTATAAGCGCTTTTCTAAGCGGAGAGCCTGGATTGCCAATAAGCACCTGTTCGAGTACCGACAGAATCAGTACTTCGTAAGCTTCCCGGATATCTGCGGTCAGCCAGGCCAGGCAGGCCTGGGCTTTTTTGCGGCTATCTTCCCCGGGATCCAGCGGATATTGGTAAAATGCGGTCTTAGGATCTTGCCACCTGGGTTGGGAGGGAACATCAGTGTCAGGTTCTGTTTTTGAAAATCGGTTTAGAACCGTATTTTCAATAAAACGCAGATGACCTGAAAGCGGCAGTTCGCCGTATGTGTAAAAAAACGCGTTGCTTGGATGGTAATGCTGCCTGTGGAATTTCACCAGTTGTTCATGGGTGAGCCGCGGAATCAGCTCCGGGTCTCCGCCGGAGTTGTAGCTGTAGGTTGTGTCCGGGTACAGGGCGTTTAAAAGCGATCTTGCCATGACCTGATCCGGCGATGACATAGCGCCTTTCATCTCATTGTAGACCACTCCTTTGTAGACCAGGCTCTCTTTGCCGGTTTCCGGGTCCGGCTCAAGTTCCAGCCTGTGGCCTTCCTGTTTGAAGCTCAACCGGTCAATACGGGGAAAAAATGCCGCATCGAGATATACTGACATCAGGTTATAGTAGTCTTTTTCGTTCTGGGCGGCAAAGGGATACATGGTCCAGTCAGATGCGGTAAGGGCGTTCATAAACGTGCTCAGAGTCCGTTTCATCATGGAGAAAAACGGATCACGCACAGGATAACGATGCGAGCCGCATAGCACCGTGTGTTCCAGGATATGGGCAGCCCCGGTGGAATCCCTGGGCACGGTTTTAAAAACCACTGAAAAGACGTTTTCCGGGTCCGGCCGGCTGATGTGTATGTGGGACGCCCCTGTGGACGGGTGTATTAATTCATAAAAAAATCCGTTTATTTCCGGTAGTTCCTGGATTTTTTCAATTCGGTAACCGGAAATCATGTCCCCGGCTTTTAATCCTGGATTTCTGGGATCATCAATTTCTTGCATTCTGTTTTTACTCCGCGCATGAAGGGTTTAACGAGCAGCACTTTGCGCACAAAAAGATCGTTATCATAACCGCACCCCGGGAGTAAAGTCAATGCCGGAAACGGTCTGAGTAAATACTGAAAATACGAATTGGAGGTTATTCGCCTCTTGGTAAGCATTAAACGGCGACACCTGCCAGGGCCCGGGTTGCAAGGACGGTTTCTGAAATGACGCCGGGCATAAGACGGGAAAAAGAATATAGTCGGAATTATTCGGCTACGTATGTGCCCCGCTTTTTCCGCCGGATTTTCCCCTGCTTGTTTAATCTGTAGATAATGTTTCTCAGCTTTTTGTCGTCAAAATCGGTCCGGGCTTTTATATCTGAGAAACTGGCGCCTCCGCCGATGTTTTTGATGATATTCAATACCACGTCGGATGCGGATTTCGCCTTTTCCTGAGCGGTTGAGGACTTCTGTGCCGCAGGCATTTTCTGAATGCTTTTTTCCAGAGACTCGATTTTTTCGGCCAGCCGGCTGATATCCTGTTTGGTGGCAATATTGTAATGCTTCAGGAAAAACTTGATCATGGAATCAAAACTGGGGTTCCTTTTCCTTTGTGTCATAGTCTTCTCCTTATTGCCTGGTTGCATTTTAAGAAATTGGCTCCGAATATATGACTTTTTATCTAAATAGAAAATCCCGGGAAAAAAGTCAAGGGGGGACAAGCAATTGTTCGCACGGTTTTTGGTTTTAATGGTCCCGGGTTTTCTTAGAATGTCATGAAATGTTGTATGGAATCTGATTTATTGCTATAATAAATGAGTACAAAGAAGGGATTTGTCAAGCAAGAAAATGTGAAAAATGTCTGTATGGAATAGATAATGAGATATTTGAGACCATTTTTAAATATGGGATGCCTTGACTGCAGGACGGGGCGACTGCGTTTGGTGCGCACGTGAGCCAGGATTTTTTTGCGCTGCCGTGATTGCGGCGCTGAATTTTCCCTGGAGGAAATGGCTGAGGAAATCGACACGGACCTCGAGGAGCTACTCGGTGACGTGCCCTGCGACCGGCTATAGGAGCATGAGCGGCTAAGGCGGGAAGAGGTGAGTCATGGCCAGAGGGTATCTGCGAATTATTGTGTTCGTGTGCGGACTTCTTGCAGGAGTCCAGTTACCCGGTTTCATGGATCAGTACCAGAAGAGGGTAGACGCACATTTACAGGAAGCGCAAAAAAACCTTTCCGGGTTCCGGGATACTGCCGACAGATATTTTCAGGGCGATATCGAGTCTTTGATCGGCTATTATAAAGAAAGCAATGACCCGGTCTTCAGCGGCGATGCGGGCAGCGTGGAAAAGATATACCGACGCTGGCAAATGCTTCGTTCCGAACAGGAAGCTATTGCCGGTCCCTGGTACACAGCGGCTCTGCATCTCGTGTTTTTCTACAACGACGAACTTTTGAAAGAAACTTTTTCTCATTATTCCTATACTGTGCCCCTGACCCCGCAAGCGGTTGCCTGGGGCGTTGGGATTGCCTTTCTTGTCTCCTTTGTCACTGAGGCGTTTATTTTGGCCGTATTTTTCGGGGCAAGTCGGCTGGTGCGAAAACGGAGAGACCACATAAGAGCATAGAAAAATTTATGAAAGAAATAAGAGAAAAAGCGCGGACTTTGATGGAGGGTTTCTGCAGTGTATGCCCGGTATGTGACGGCCGGAGATGTGCAGGAGAGGTGCCCGGAATGGGAGGACTGGCAACAGGGTCAAGCTTTCAGGACAATGTAAGGGCGCTTTCTGAAGTCAAGCTTAACATGCGATGCCTTCATGATACATCAGAGCCGGATCTTAACCTTTCCCTGTTGGGTTTTGACATGTCCATTCCGGTTTTGGCCGCTCCCATAGGAGGGGTTTCTTTTAACATGGGCGGAGCAATGGCGGAAGAGGATTACATCCTGGCCAAGCTTTCGGCATGCGCAGACGAGGGTACCCTCGGAAGCACAGGCGACGGGGTTCCTGAGTTTATCCATGAAAGCGGATTCGCCGCGATCAAGGCCGTAGACGGCAGTGGCATCCCTTTTATCAAGCCGTGGGAAGACGAGGAATTGTTCTCCAAGATCGACAAGGCCTTGGCCGCAGGAGCCTCTGTGATTGGAATGGATGTGGATGCTGCCGGGCTTGTTACCCTGCGCAAGATGGGACGGCCGGTTTTCCCTAAACCAGCAGTCCGTTTGGCGGAGATAATTGAAAGGATTCCTGCGAAATTCGTGGTAAAGGGGATAATGACTTCGGATGAGGCAAAGATGTGCGTAGATGCCGGGGCATCCGGGATCGTGGTATCCAATCACGGCGGAAGAGTCCTCGACGGTGTGCCGGGTACTGCCCGGGTATTGCGAGATGTGGCAGCAGCTGTCCGCGGACAAATCGATTTGTTTGTCGACGGCGGGGTGAGAAGCGGAGGCGATGTATTGCGGATGCTGGCCCTGGGAGCAGATGCCGTTATGATCGGCCGTCCGTTTTCGGTTGCGGTTATAGGTGGTGGCAAAGAAGGCGCTGCAACTTACCTCGCCCAAATCCGGCAGGAGCTTGTCCAGAGTATGGTGCTGACCGGGACAAAATCTGTACAAGCGGTGGACCCCTCCATTCTTTACAATCCAGGCTCCTGATGTTTTTGTTTGATCAATTTTGATGGCTTCGTAAAAAGTCCAATATCTGCGTTGCGCTGCATATCTTCGGAATTTCACGTACGATTAAGTATGCTGCAGTCCTCGATATTTGCGCGCCTTGATCTTGAATTTTTTACTTTGCCATCTAAAAATTGACTTTTTACGAAACTGTCAATTTTCTTCGGGCTCGACTTTTGAGCGCCAATGTTTTTTGCGGC
>JAIPDT010000021.1 GCA_021737545.1 Desulfobacteraceae bacterium | reverse complement strand
TGACCCGCTCCCGTTCAATATAGGGACGCAATTCCGTTCGCAGGGCCTTTTCGGTTACCAGATCGACAGGGCAGCCAAGAAGGTCCTCCAAGTAGAACTGTACACCAAAATAGCGCCGTGAGGTGGCTGGGCCGTCAAATGCTACCAGTATATCAATATCACTGATGCTGGTTGCATTGTCACGAGCGGTGGAGCCGAATAATGCCAGCATAGTCACCCCGAATCGGGCCTGCAATTCGGGTTTGCTGCGACTTAGCAGTTCAAGGACGCGCTTTCTATCCATTGTTCAACCCTGAAGGACAAAATAATTATGAACTCTATAGCTGTTAAAAGATACACAATAATATAACACCTGCTCTTCGATATACAAGCTAAATTGTCAGGGTTATGAACAAGGATTTATTTGGAAATATCGACTATAGCCAGCATTATACGCGGGAAAGGAGACATAATAACCTTCGGGGCAAAGTGGAGACTACGGCTATTCCCAGGCAATATTCCGGATTTGACGCAACTGAAGAATCGCGAATTCAAGGTGCAATTTTGAGAAGGTTCAGGAATATTGTATTCTGTGGCAAGAATGTTGCATTTTCAGGTCACTAACACATCAACTGTGACAACTAATAAAAGCCAAAGGGCTGGTTCGTCTACTAGCAAGAAACCACCACACGATTTCGACCCTCCCCCTTGGCCTCATAGAGAGCGGTATCTGCTTGCCTCATCACATCCTCTATGCTGACATCCATATCGATGAGTTCGCTTACACCTGCACTGATGGAAACCTTTCCCGCGGCTCCTCCAGGGTCCACTCTCAGTTGCTCTGATACCTGACGCATCCGCTCTGCCTGTCTGCAGCCATCTTTGGCATCCGTTTCTGGAAGGATTACGGCAAATTCCTCACCACCTATCCTGTAAAGGGAATCGACCTCGCGAAGCTGTGAGGCACAATCTCTGGTGAGC
The DNA here is from genome assembly GCA_021737545.1 of Desulfobacteraceae bacterium. Lineage (GTDB taxonomy): Bacteria > Desulfobacterota > Desulfobacteria > Desulfobacterales > Desulfosalsimonadaceae > Desulfosalsimonas. The sequence goes on along the minus strand of JAIPDT010000021.1, from coordinate 25,755 downwards.
CGGCAGAGCACGTCGTCCCCCACACTATGCCCGAAATCATCATTAATCTGTTTGAAATAATCAATATCAAATATAACCAGTGCCGTAGGCCGGTTATACCGCTTATATTTCTGAAAACGCTTATCAAGCTGCTCTATGAATTTGCGCCGATTAAAAATTCCTGTTAGAGAGTCGGTTTCACTTAGCTGCTGAAGTTTCATCTCAAGTTCTGAAAGAAAAATTCAATGGTTATGAGGTCTTCAAGAGGGGGCATGCCTGGTTAAAACCTGCGATTGTCGGATTTGTCTTTTTTTACAACAATGTCGATCCAGCAATATGTTTTTAATTCCTTTAGTTACCCATGGCATTTAAAATAAAAATGATGCCGTGAGAATACAAACTGGTCGCGGCAGAGACCACCCTTTCGGGTGCCCCCCGCACAGATCCTGTCGTGCGGACTACCGCACCGGGCTTCCTCTTCGGATGTTTTAGAATCTGCCATTTTTTATTTCTATAAATTTTCTTCTGGAGGTCCAAAACCGGTTTTACTCGACGCCTGCCCTTTAAATCCTCAGTCCGAGAACCTGACAAAAGTGATAAGTACTCCTTTTTTAACAGGAGTTTCCGAGATAAACGCCAACAAAAGTCTTATTCCCAAGTATAATGGGCTTTTACGCTGATACAGGTTGTAAGACCCCATCGGCACCCACCCGATAATTGAATGCTCAACTTTCTGGGAAGCTAAATAGACTTTAAGCTTCCCAGAAAGTTGAGTGAGTAATCAATAGCTTGGTCTTTAGCTGAATCCCTTTGCTTAAGCACCAGGTTTAGCAATCCTTCTTATAGGAGGATTGCCGGGTGGTGATTGAAATTAACTCCCTTCCCCCAACTTTTGTTTCAATATCTGCTCAAGGAAGGAAAGTCCCAAAACTGCAATACTAAGCCCAAAATAAGTTGCTACCTGATTACAAAGATGAAATAATAATAAGGGACCGAGAAAGAACATAAGGGTCTTCCGGTAAATGCTGGGATAAACCATGCTCCCCAGGGAGTTTAATCAATGTCTCAAGCACATCGTTCGTATCGGCGGCACAACGAGAATGGGCTCCATAGAGAAGCTCGTTGGAGGGGCGCCGCCGCAGCCGACCGGTGTGCAGTGCCCGATATTGAACAATCGTTGCCACAGCTGTATTTTCCTTATTGTCGACCAAAACAGATAAGGAAAAGGAGAACCACCATGGCAACGACAAGTTTTATTTATCTTGCTTTGGGTCTTGCACGCTATGATCATTTGAAAACCGAGTATAAAAATGGCGCCATATACCATTATGTCAAACGCAAGCCTGATGAACGCTATTGCGCGGGCTGTCATGCAAGATGGCCGGTTTAAAAGAACTTTTTTTGCTTTGCCCATTGGAAAGCGGTATCAATACGTTGTCCTGCATGGGCATGAACAAAATTGCAGCGCATGTGGCAACCCCCTAAAGCTGCAGACCATGGCTATTCCATGGCAATAGAAGGAATAAAAGAAATCTTCGGAGCCTTTGGCCAAGGCATAGCCAATGGATTAAGCATTCGCCATGATTGCGGTTCCCAATATATCTCTGATGATTTCCAGGATGAATTATCCTTTTTGGGCATAGAGGCTTCACCGGCTTTTGTTCGTTCTCCTCAATGCAATGGCAGCGCCGATCGGTTTATCAAGACGTTGAAAGAAAACCTGCTTTGGCTCCGGACATTTGAAAGCATCGACGATCTCTGTCTGGCACTGCAGGAATTTAAACGGCAGTACAATGAATCCTGGCTCATAGAGAGACACAACTATAAACCCCCAAAACGTGTTAGAGAACAATGCTTGAGCACAATAAATAAGGCAGCTTAAATTTAGCATTCAGTGTGTCCAAAAAACTGTTGACCGGTACATTTTAGTCCGGTGAAAAATGGATAAACTCAATTATCGTTGACAGCCCTGCAGCCCCCAGGTAAATATCCGGCAGCTTTTCCAGAGATATCCCTGATAGGCACCTTGGACGGCCAAAGATGCCTATACCAGTTTAAATGTTTGACCTAATTTTATTTGGATCAGGTTGAACAATTAAAACTGGCTGAAATCAAGGGCATCTAATTTTTCTACAGATTTTCTTACCATCATCATAAGCATTGACGGATTATGGGCGCCCTTGCTTCGGTCGTGGTCAATTACATTAAGGTTCCAACCGGCTTTGGCCACGATCTGACCCTGGGAGGTTTTAAGAAAATCCTTACCTGTCATTTTCAGATCCCTGATGCTTATTAACAGTTTCTCTCCGTCAATAGTAACATAGTAGGCCTGACCGCCGTGAAAATAAATGGTTTCGACCTCCTCGACCCTGCCGGATTCCACTTTGGTATAGCTTTCAGCCCTCTGCTCGGTTTCGAAATCAGTGCCGCGATACTGAAAATCGCCCGCGTCAATAGCGGCCTGAATAGCTTGGAAAACCGCCTTATCAATTGCTTCCTTCAGATCTTCGCGGGCTTTAACCGCATTGGTTTTTACCTCATCAGGATCAACATCGGCATGACAAGTCATGCAGCCTTCCCAACTGGCTTCAAAAGTGTGACCACCGCCGCCGGCCCATGAATCTATGTGACAGCTAGCACACGTCTCTTTTATCATAGAATGGGGTTTAATCTCGCCGATGGGAACAAAATAAATGTTTCTGCCCAACAACATATCGACGTTGGAGGCTTCATGAGGCGCCCGGTGATTCATCTCGGGCTTGTTTTTGTCGTCGTAAAGTCCTCTGCGGGAATTATGACAAACCATACAAATAGCCCCGCTGCCGGCGTTTTCCACAGTGTAGCCAGCCAACAGGGGAGGCGTGTCACCGCTTACTCTGAGCATGGTTCCGCATTTATCAGGGTTGTCCTGGGTGTGACATGTCATACAACCGTTCGGATATGCGCCGCCCGCTTCATGAATTTCAGGTGTTTCAAATTCCTTACTGAAATCATGATAGTACCAGTTAATAAAGCCCTTCCCGTCGTGGCAAATCAAACATTTCGCGTCCTCAGGCAATTTAATTGCGCCTTCGTTTATTTCATTGGGTAGAACCGGATTGGCGTGCCCGCTTTCCATCCACTGTTGGAAATATTCTAAAATTACCGGAGTGTTTGAAGAGTCTTGTTCAGAGGCAAGTAAGAAGGAAGGCGTGGAGATCAGCACCACCAAGGAAAAAAATCCAATAAAGAATTTTAATTTCTTCATACCCTATCCTTTCCGATTAAATTGTTTAAATACAAATATTTTTAAGAATTTTACCTCTAAAAACAGATAAAACGGCAGGAATGTTAATTTTATCACCTCCTTTTTATGATAAGATACAAAAAGATAGTTTCTTTAAGCGAAGAATCACCCCCGCGGTCTGAATGCTATTTTTACATAATAAAAAAAATTAGTCGCAAAATTTTTTCATTTTCAGCAAAAAATATTAATGTGGTGTGGTTTGACTAAAATACACACTATGCTGGACCCCAATGTCAAGACATTTTTTCCATCCAGATTAGGTATAATAGCACAGCCCAGGATTGCCCGAGCTGAGCGAAGCCTCCTCCACATAGCTCAAGCGAAGCGAGGGCAATCCGGCCAGGTTCATTTGAGCTTAGCTATGCAGATCTTTTATTACACCTTCACCCCCATAGGTATGGACGGTTTTAATACCAATCGTTTTGCACCATGCGGCTATCATTGCATTTTTGCTATAAAGCCATTGTAATTGCACATTGCCAGATCAAGTGCTGTTGTAGTGATTGATTCCCTACACCCTCCCTTCTCTCATCTTTGCCCTTATCCTCCCCTTGTCTTTCTTCATAGATGCCTTGTTTCTTAAAAAAACTTAATTGTCATTAGCTTCCGTTTGCCATGTGGATGCTCCGCTCAGTTCGGCAATCCGGTTCCGGGTACTTTTGCCTAAAATTAACGGGAAAACCGTCTTGACATGGGGGGCCAACATAGCCTAAATTAATTCCTGATTTGGAGAATGATTTTGACCACCACTTTCTCTGAAAGAAGGTGTATTTCGGTCGATTTATATGGATTATAATGTATGCTGGCAATAAATGAATATACTGACAATTTCGGTTTTTTGACAAATGGCGTAGAGATAGAAGAAACCTCTTTTCTTGTCTGCTAAGCGAGTAACGGGGTAACACCCGTTCGAGGGCTCGAATCCCTCTCTCCGCCACTTAGCCGATAGCAGGTATTATAAGCAAAATATTTGATATTTAAGAGTGAACAAAGTTAAAAGATAAAAGACCGGGGCACAGGGTATTACTCTTCCCCGGTCTTTTTTGTTCCGCGGTTGTTTCCCGGGCCTGTTTTTCTTTGTATTCTTATCAGATAAAGCGCGAACCTTTTTGTTAATTTTATATCAACTATAAGTGGGAGGTTTTTTAATGACTGAACACATACATCCGGCCAACGAAGGAAACTCCGCAGCCGGTGGACCTGCATACGAGCCCTACAATGACAGTGACGAGATTTCGCTACAGGATATTTTCAGGGCCATATGGCCCTACCGTTGGATTATTACAGTTTTGACATTATTGATTATCGTTATGACCTGTACCGTAGCGGGGATACAGTATTTCATGCAGCCGGTTACGCATGTGGTTGAACAAGAGTTCAAGCTGACCTTCCAGGGGATTAATAACAACGAATATCCCAATGGAACAAGGTTCAGCGCACAGGACATTTTAAGCAACCCTATTTTAAACGAGGTGTATGAACAGAACAATCTGTCTGAGTATTTCGACGATTTTTCCGAATTTAAGAGTTCATTGGCTGTTTATCAGCGAAACGACAGGATTAAGTTCCTGGAAAAAGAATACAATGCAAGGCTCAGTGACACGGATTTGGATACTACTGAAAGAGAAAGGCTTGAACAGGAGTTTCGGACAAAAAAGAGAAACGCCATGGCCCCGATTTTTATTCTGACCTATGAGCGTCAAGTCACCGGCATAATAAATCTTCCAGAAGAGCTTATCGGCAAGGTGCTAAAGGACATTTTAAGGAGCTGGGCTGATTTTGCCGAGCGCGTGCGGGGAGTAACCCGGTATGACATGGCCCTGATTTCCAAGAATGTTTTAAATAAAGAAGATATTGAAGACGAAAATCTCCTGGTCGCAAACGATATGCTGCGCATAAATGCACAACGAGTAATAAGTCAGCTGAGAAAGTTACAGCAACTTCCTGGAGCGCATACAATACAGACCGGCGAGGAGGCAGTAACTATAGAAGACCTGATTCTGCGTTTAGAAGATGCTCAGCGTTTTCAGCTGGAGCCCTTGACGGGCCTTATCCGGCAAACCGGCATTACCAAGAATAAAAGGAGCGCAATGGTTTATCTTGAAAACCGGCTGTTTAATCTGGGTTTAGAAAAGGAGGAATTGGCCGAGAAGGCGAAGCTTTTCCATAATGCGCTTGATCGTTACAAAAGTGCCGGATCCTCTGTATCCCTGCCTTCTTCAAGCGAAGAGGGGGGGGCGGTGGGCGCCCCTCTTTTTTCGCAAAGGGGAGGCGGCGATGTGACCACCATACCACAATTCGGATCCTCGTTTCTAAACAGTATCATGGAACTTACAAGAAAAAGCGCTGACACGGAATTCCGCCAAAAGATAATTACCCAGGCAACAAATACTGGTGAGAAAAAGGTTGAGACAACATATGAGGCCAAGTATTACGAACAATTAATGGAAAGGATAGGCGAGACTGCTTCATCTGAAAAATCAACAGAGGAAGCCGAGGTTGAAAAGGCATACGCGCTTGAACAGGTAACAAAGGTTCACAAAAAAGTTTTTGATCAGTTGATGTCTTCGATTGAACAGATGCATAGTATTTACCAAAAGCTCAGCCGGCATAACCTGAGCCCGGAATCCCGTATGTATGCCATTGAAGAGCCTCTTCTTGTCAAAAAGGTTGATACGCTCAGCCTTAAAAAAACGGCAATGTTTAGTGTCTTGACTATTATTCTTTTAGAATTCGTGATGTTTATAGGCATTTTTATAGTACACGGGTTCCGCAGGAGTCTTAGGCCCAAAAATTCTCTCTGAATCATTATCGCTGCCCCTGGTCACTAAAAAATGCTGTTGAAACTCTCATTGAAGCAGTTTGGCAAAGGCTCCCCTGGCCGATTGTACTGACTTCCACCATGGGTTTTCCCTCGGTTGCCTATGCCATGAGCTGGGCGCGGGATATAACGGATTAGCGCGGGCGCCTGCCGAATACGCAAATATGAAAAAACCCGGACGCCCTGGCCGGTACCCGTGAGACCGCAAAGAACTTTTTCATCGATTATAAACCGGGGGGAGGAAATCATGAAAACAGATATGCATTATTTTGGCGTTTATGCCGGAAAATATATTAAAGGAAGTCCATGAACAATAAGAATCCGGTGTTAAAAAAGATTGCCAAACGGATTGCCGGACAGTGTCCCGATGAATTCATCGGCCTGGACAAGGAAAACATATACGAAATGGTCATGCTCGAAGGTCTGGTTCTGTCTTATACGGACAGATCTTTTGCTGAGCTCCTGCAACTGACGGAAAACTTTTTATGCAAGGTGGATAACTGGGCGCAGGTGGATTCCATGGTTGGCCCTTTCAAGCATATATCCCGGGAAAAAGACGAAGTGTTGTCAGTGGTAAGGAAATGGCTGAAATCAGGACACCTGATCAAACTGTTTATCATCGGTTTTTTAGTTGTCTGCGGCCTTGCGGCTGCCGGTCTTGTCGCCACGCGGATTTGCCTGGAGGTTTGGTATCCGGCAGAGGACGCGGAAGCGACGGTGAAAGCAGCGCCGGGCAAAACCGTTCCAGACACCGTACTAAACATCCCTTTGTCCATCACTGCCGATGATCTGCGGCAGGCACTGGCAGAGCATGTGCCGAAAACCTACCAGGAAGTGGACGAAGACCCCACAGATCTGCTGATCGAAGACGACCTCGCTTATGACCTGGAGCGGGGCCCCATTGATATTTCCATCACGGAAAACGGGTTTGACTTTTCATTCCGGGTATCCGGGGTGGTAAGAATCCGGGGAAAGATCAACCTGGCTGTGGCCGGGATACCATTCAGCTCCCATGCCACGGTGGATGGACGGATATCGGGACAGATCACCTTAAAGTTTGAACCGGACTGGCAGGTTGAACCCGAGTTAAACTTCCGGGTCAAAATGGATGAAGCCCTGATCCCCGTAAGAAACTTCGGAAAAATAAGCGTTCGCACCCTTCTTGAAGAAAAACTGACCGATCAAAGAAAAACGCCGACTTATAAGACCGCAAGCGTGAAAGCGGGAAAATCCAGGGGGGCTGTAATTGGATAACCGGTTTGAGGGAAATAGCCAGACTGTTTCGGATTTGCGCACCGGCCTGATGTGGAGCCGGAATGCCGCACCTGCGGAATTTCCGCTGACGTGGAAGGAGGCCTTCGATTTTGTGTACTCGCTTAATAGCCGGAGATTTGCGGGCTATGCAGACTGGCGGCTGCCCAATCGACGGGAACTGTTTTCCCTTGTCAGCCACAGCCAAATCAACCCGGCACTGCCTGACGGCCATCCGTTTGAAAACGTGTTTCCCGGTTATTACTGGAGTGCCACCACCTGCGCCCGGCTGCCGGACCAGGCCTGGTATGTACACATGGGCGGGGCCAAAATCTACCGGGGCATGAAGTATGCCTCATACATGGTCTGGCCCGTGCGCATACAAAACCAGACGCAGGGGACGATTTTTCAGACCGGGCAAAAACAATGTTTTGACGAACTCGGCCGGCTCGAGGATTGCAAAGACACGCTTCAGGGCGCATCGGTTCATGCCGGCAAGCCCTGGCCCAGCCCGCGTTTTAAAGTGCAGGCAGATACGGTGACAGATCACATGAGCGGCCTGACCTGGATGCGAAGAGCCGATCCCGGCGGCCGGCCGGTTGCCTGGCAGGCGGCCCGCGATCTCATCGGCCGTATGAACCGGGAGTCTGCATCCGGTTTTGGCGACTGGCGCCTGCCCCATATCCGGGAACTGGAAAGCCTGGTGGACCTGGGCGCCCACAGCCCGGCCCTGCCGTCCAAGGATCTGTTTGAGGATGTCCGGGATTTTTACTGGTCAGCCACCACGAGCCAATATGAAACCCGCTATGCCTGGGCCCTGTATCTTAAAGACGGAGCCGTTGGCGTGGGGTTTAAGCCCAATCCGGAATTTTTTCTCTGGCCGGTGCGGGGCGGCGGGTTTTAGGAACGCCTGCGGCATCTTTATGGCGCGCCCGGCAGGCTTCGAAGTTGTACCGCTTGCTAAATAGCTGTCCAACTTACTGAAATTATTGGGATGAAAATTAGATTCAATGCAAATTGATTTCAGAGTACGGTTTTCGCAGGAGTCTTAGACCAAGATCTTAACTTTAAAGCAGACTCCCCTGGTAGAGTTCGCTTTCTTCCATGGTCTTTTGTATCTTCTCAAGAGTGCCGCTCTTGTTTCTGGCCCATTGAGGCGCGATAAGTTCGTCAGGGCCGGGATCACCGGTTAAGCGCTGGATGACGATGTCCTTTCGAAGCCGTGCCAGAAACCCGCATACCAGGTCAGCGTATTCGTCCCGGGTTAAACATGCGTATCCGCCCTGCTGATACCAGCGCTCAAGCACGGTTTCCTTGACCACATAGAGCAAATGGATTTTTATACCGTTTATATCCATTTTTGACAGGGTTTCTGCGGTTTCCATCATCTGCTCTCGGGACTCCCCGGGAAGTCCCAGGATCACGTGAGTGCAAACCTTTAAACCCCTTTTACGCGAGGCTTCGACAGCCTTTTCAAATGCGGCGAAATCATGCCCCCGGTTGATCAGGCGCAGGGTGGCGTCATGGGCTGACTGCAGCCCGTATTCCACCCATACCGGAAAGCGGTCCTGGTAGCCCGCCAGCAGGTCAAGCTTTTCATCATCTACGCAGTCCGGCCGGGTGCCCACTGAAAGCCCGACCATGCCGTCTATACCCAGGGCCCGGTCATAAAGCTCCTTTAATTTTGATGCCTGTGCATAGGTATTTGTGTATGACTGAAAATAGGCTATAAACTTTTTTGCTTTATAGCGGCGGGCAAGGGCCTGTCTGGCTTCGGTTGCCTGCTGTTCTATGGATTTTCCAAGCGCGTGAGCGCCCGTGCCGGAGCCCTTTTGGTTGCAGTAAACGCACCCCGCATAAGAGATGGTTCCGTCCCGATTGGGGCAACCCAGTCCGGCATCCAGGGTGATTTTCTGGACCCTGCAGCCGAAGATGCTTCTTAAGTAAGTGTTAAAGTCGGTATAGCGTTTTTCCATGAATATGCCTTATATTATAGCCCAAATACCTTGACCGGCGGAAAAACCGGTCATATGATAAATTCAATAAGTAACAAAAACATGACTCCCAAGTAAAGTTGCATATTAAATCAGGAAAAATGACGGAAAACACAAAAACATACGACGTAATAGTTATCGGCGCCGGCCACGCCGGCTCGGAGGCTGCCCTGGCTGCGGCCCGCATGGGGTGCAGTGTAATGCTTGCAGCCATTGATCTTGACAAGATCGCCGCCATGCCCTGCAGTCCTTCGATAGGGGGCATGGCCAAGGGACAGTTGGTGCGGGAAATAGACGCCCTGGGCGGGGAAATGGCCCGGGTAACCGATCGCACGGCCATTCATTTCCGCACGTTAAATACCCGTAAGGGTCCTGCAGTGCAGTCTTCGCGCACCCAGAACGACAAGATCCGCTACCATACGGCCATGAAATCAGTGCTGGAGACCACTGCCAATCTTGATATCCGGCAGGTGTTAATCGAACGCCTTCTGGTAGAAGATAAGCGGGTTGCGGGCGTGGTGGATCAAACCGGGTTTATGTTTTACGGGCAAACAGTGATTCTTGCCACCGGTACTTTTCTGGCCGGCAGGATATATATCGGTGACAGGTCATTTATGGCGGGCCGGGCCGGCGAGTTTTCCTCGGAAGGTCTTGCCGGGGATTTAAAGGCCCTGGGTTTTTCCATGGGCAGGATGAAGACCGGCACCCCGCCCAGGCTGCACGCTGACAGCATCGATTTTTCAGTGCTTGCCCCCCAGGAGCCGGATCCCGAGCCGCGGCCGTTTTCCTGTTCTTCGCAGGGACTTGTTCTGCCCCAGGTGGCAAGCTACATAGGAGCCGCCAATGCTGAGACCATACGTATTGTGTCTGAAAACATAGTCCATTCTTCTTTATACGGCGGTTTTATCTCCGGGGTTTCGGCCCGCTATTGTCCGTCTTTTGAAGACAAGGTGGTAAAATTTCCCGACCGGCAAAGCCATCAGGTGATCCTGGAGCCTGAGGGGCTTGATACAAAGGAGATTTATGCAAGCGGACTGGGAAACAGTCTCCCCCTGGAGGTGCAGATATCCATGGTGCGTACCATAAGTGGCCTGGAGCAGGCCGGGATTATGCGGCCGGCCTATGCAATAGAGTATGATTATGTAAATCCGCTGCAGCTTTTGCCTACTTTGGAGACCCGTCTTGTTGGAGGATTGTATCTTGCCGGTCAGATAAACGGCACATCAGGCTATGAAGAAGCCGCAGCCCAGGGACTGTGGGCCGGGATAAACGCGGCTTGCAGGGTTCAGAGAAGAAAGGACTTTTTGCTTGATCGCTCCCAGGCCTATATGGGCGTGATGATAGACGATCTGATCACCAGGGGGACGGCCGAGCCTTACCGGATGTTTACTTCCAGGGCCGAATACCGGCTCATGCTGCGAGAGGACAACGCGGATCTGCGCCTGACAAAGATCGGACATGAACTCGGCTTAATCGGAGACGATGTTGCCAGGGAGGTCGAAGAGCGCAGGCGGCAGATGGATGCTGAAATCGAGCGGCTGGGAAAAACCACTATACCCCCCGGCCCGCACCTTCAACAGTATCTGGTCGATCGGGATTCTTCCCCGGTCAAAACAGGCACCAGGGCGGACCAGTTTTTAAAGCGAACCGAATTGGACTACGGTCTGATCAGAGAGTTCGCCCCTCCGGCGGAACCTATTGATACCCGGGTGCTGCGCCAGGTGGAGATAGCGGTCAAGTACGATGGGTATATCCGCAAACAGTTAAAGGAGATAGAGAAGTTCAGGGAGATGGAAGACACGCGTATCCCCGAGGATTTTGACTTTGCCTCTGTACACGGGCTCTCAAACGAGATCAGGGAAAAGCTCTGCACTGTGCGGCCGGTCTCTTTGGGGCAGGCTTCCCGTATCGACGGCATGACACCCGCAGCCCTTTCGGTGCTCTTGGTGGCTTTGAAAGCGGTCAGCGGCAGGCGGGCAGCGGGAAAGCAGGCGGGATAACCAGGATTTTCAGGTTTTTCAGCCCGTTCCAATTTCCCGGGGCCTTGACATCCTGCGGATGCGGATTATTGTAGAAGAACGAGTATGCAGAGTACTGAGGGCTTTTATCCATGGCCCTAACACATAAAATTTCTAAATGCTTTGATTTTTCTTGAAGCTTGCAGCTTGAAACTCAACACTTAAACACGGTGATCAGATATGGCTCAGAAAGATTATTATAAAATACTGGGAGTTGATAAAAACGCTTCGCAGGATGATATTAAGAAGGCCTACAGAAAGCTGGCCATGAAGTATCATCCTGACCATTCCTCCGGGTCCAAGGAAAACGAAGAAAAGTTCAAGGAAATAAGCGAAGCCTATGCCGTGCTGAGCGATCCGGAAAAGCGGAAACAGTATGATACTTACGGTGACGAGGATTTCCGGGAGCGTTATACTCAGGAAGATATTTTCAAGGATGCCGATCTTGGCGATATCCTCAGGGAATTCGGGTTTGGAGGCTTTTCGTTCGGCGGCGGCCGCGGAAGAACCGGTCAGAGAACGCGTTTTTCCTTTGATCCTGAAAGCATGTTCGGCTTCGGCGGCACGGCCGGGGGAAGACAGCAGCAGTCCGCAGCCGGTTTAAAAGGCCGGGACCTGGAATACGAATTGCCTCTGCCCCCTCAGGATGTGGCCACCGGAACCTCCAAGACAGTGACCGTGCAGACGCCGTCCGGGGGCACAGAGGCTTTGACCGTGAAAATTCCGAAAGGGCTTATTACCGGCAAAAAAGTACGGCTGGCCGGTCGGGGAGAGCCCAGCCCTTATGGCGGGCCTTCAGGTGATCTGTATATCCGTTCCAAAGTGGTTGATGATCCGGTATTTAAGCACAAGGAGTATGATTTATACGTAGACCGTGAAATCAAGCTGACGGATGCGCTGCTGGGAACCAGCATCACAGTGCCGACAATCGAAGGCAGGCAGCTTAATATGAAAGTTCCGGCAGGTACAAACCACAAGAGCAAGCTGCGGCTGCCCGGCAGGGGGCTGCCTCATATGCGCGGCGGCGGAAAAGGTGATATGTACGTAGTAATAAATATTAACATGCCCAAGAAACTTAACAAAAAACAGCGTGAACTGGTGGAAAGCCTTGCCGAAAGCGGTATATAGGCGCATTCGTACATAAATTTTTTGCCGGGACCGGGGACGATGTATATGCCTGCATTGTTTCCGGTCCTTTTTTATCCGGGTTAATTTATTGACAAAACCGGATTATCCGGATAAAATTTAACAAAAAAGGCGGGTTGGCCGAATAATTGGGGGGCTGAACTCTGTGACTGATTGAATGTTTATACAATAAATTACCTGAAAATATACCAAAAATATGTGAATGCCTGTGTCTGAATTTTCACCAGTCCTCAGCGAAGAAGAGATCCGGAAAAGAGTCGTTGATCTCGCAACTCAGATTTCACTCGATTACAGGGATGAACCGCTGGTTGTAATTGGAGTTTTAAAAGGTGCCTTTATTTTTATGGCCGATCTGGTGCGGCAGATGAACATTCCCGTGGAAATCGATTTCATAAGGGCTTCAAGCTATGGACAATCCGACACTTCTTCCGGAGAGGTTTTGCTCGCAGATGAGTTGCATACGGAAATTGCGGGAAAGCATGTGCTGATTGTAGAAGACATACTGGATACCGGCCGTACCATTGAACGGTTGATTTCCTGTATAGAGGCTCGCGGCACCAAAAGCGTTCGGGTATGTGCATGTGTCGATAAAAAGGAACGCCGGGAGACAAATTTTAACGCGGATTATATCTGCTTTTCAGTCGAAAAAGGTTTTCTCGTGGGGTATGGTCTTGATTATGCGGAAAAATACAGGTACCTGCCCGCCATATATGCATTAACAAATTCAACTATCGAGGAATCAAAATGATTATAACCTGTGAAGCGTGCGGCACGAATTATAAGATTAAGGCCAGCCTTCTCAGCAAAAACGGCTCCACTGTGAAATGTTCCAGGTGTCAGCATATTTTTGTGGCCTATCCGACTGCCGCAGAAACGGAAACCACAGATGAATATCCGTCCGAAAGTTCCGTTTCAACCGCCGACTACCCCCGCCCCCATACCTCAACATTTTATGAGGACGCGGCTGAAACTGAAAAAACCCTTGACGAGCTTTTCTCAGAAGAGACGGAAGAAGAACCGGCACAGGATCAATATCCACAAATGGAGGAGCCGGTCGAAAGCCAGGAAGAACGGAAAATCGAAGCCGGCCCGGAGGAGAAAGCCGAAGAGCAGGATCAGTGGATTCCGGGGGATGAACCGGAATCTTTGGATTTTACTGATCTTGAACCTGAATCTGAAGAGATAGGGATCGGTGAGCTGGAATCGGAAGAGCCTCTCGGTTTTTCGGGCCCGGAGATCGGTTCTGAGGAAGTAAGCATCTCGGAGCTTGAATATGACGACCCCGGGGAAATCGGTTTATCCGAGCTCGAGTATGATGCCGAACCCGGGGAAATCGGTTTATCCGAGCTTGAGTACGATACCGAACCCGGGGAGTTGAACCTTGCAGATCTTGAGTTTGACTCCGGGCCCGGCTCTGAACCGGAACCCGGGAACGAAGATCTGGATTTATCGGATTTTGAAGCCGAGGCCGCGGAAGAAGAACCGGCTGGTGAAGAGACTGTTCAAGAAGAGTTTGAACTGGATTTACTGGATTTAGAAGAAGATGAGACACGGGAAGAGGCGCCTGAAAACCGCGATGAGATCTTTTCCCCGTCTGAAGCAAGTTCGGCGGAGGCCTCGCAGGAGTCCATAGAGACGGATGTGGAGGAAGCAAGTCTTTCAGATCTTGAATACGACGACCCCGGGGAAATCGGTTTATCCGAGCTTGAGTACGATACCGAACGCGGGGAGTTGAGCCTTGCAGATCTTGAGTTTGACTCCGGGCCCGGCTCTGAACCGGAATCCGGGAACGAAGATCTGGATTTATCGGATTTTGAGGCCGAGGCCGCGGAAGAAGAACCGGCTGGTGAAGAGACTGTTCAAGAAGAGTTTGAACTGGATTTAGAAGAAGATAAAGGGTTTGGAGAAGAAGTGGAAGAGCCGCCGGAGCTTGCCGGCGTGGAAGAAATGGACGAGACGAGCGATGTTGCAAAACAGGAATCCGATGCCGTGGACTCTGTTCAGGAGGAATTTGACCTGGATCTGGACCTGGATCTGGACTGGGATGACGAGGAACTGCAAACCGGAGAAGAAAGAGAATTTGACCTGGATCTGGATGAGGTGGAATTTGATCTGGGCCTTGAGGCCGAAGAAGAAAGGAAAACAGAACAGGAGGGTATTGACCGGAAACCAGAGGAGCCTGAAACCGAGAAAGAGGCCGGAGGCGAAGAGGTCGAAGAAGACGGGTTGGAACTCGAATTAGATATTGAAGAACCCGAAAAGGCCGACGGGGATGCGGAAGAAAAAAAAACCGAATCAGGCTCCGAAGACGAAGCAAATCAGAACTTTGATCTCGGCCTGGAACAAAAGCCTGGGGGAACCGCATCTGAAGAAGAAATTTTCGAGTTTGATTTAGGGCTGCAAGAAGAAGAGATCCGGCAGGAAGCCGGTGCTCAGGATCGGGCCGGGAAGGGGACAGGGGAAGAAGACATTGAACTGGACCTGGATATTGGTGAAGAACCGGAAGAAGATCATGCCGGTACTTCGGCAGAGGCTGAAGATTTTGACCTGGATCTCGATTTAGAGAGTTCACAGGAGGCGGAAACCGAACAGGAGGATTTTGATCTCGACTTTGCCACCATGCTGGATGAAGGGTTCGAAGAAGAAGGGCGGGGAAAAAAAGACATCTCTCTTGAGCCTGTGGAAAGTGAATACGAGGACTTTGAGCTCGTCGAAGAAGAAGAAAAGAAAAGAGAGGAATCTTCTTTGGGGGGACCGCAGGCCGAACACGAAGCCGGAGTAGACGCTTCTGCCGGGGGGCAACCCGAAAAGGAAATCGCGCCAGAGCAGCCCTCCCGACCTGCAGCCGCGGCTTCTTTTCCCGCAGCAGGCAGAAGGCGCGGCGGACGGATTTTTATAGTGTTTGTGGTGCTGATTATTCTGGGCTTGATTGGTGGGGGGGCGTATCTTCATTTTTTCGGTCAGGGCCTGCCGGGTCTGCGACAGCCTCAGGCCGAAGAACCGGGCAATATGCGGGTTGCTGTATCCTCGCCCGATTACCGGATCGTGGAAAACGAACACGCAGGCAGACTGCTGGTGGTTTCCGGTACTGTTACGAACAGCTATGACCATCCCCGCAGCCACATACTTATAAGAACTAACCTTTTAGACGGTAACGGCAACAGGGTGGGCAGGGCTGCGGCTTACTGCGGTAATATATTCAGGGAAAATCAGTTGAAAAACCTTGATATGGAGAGTATTAACGAAAAGCTTTCACGCAGTCAGGGAGAAGGAGGAGTGAATACCGGTGTAGAGCCGGGGCAGAGCCTGCCATACATGGTGGTTCTCTCGGAGTTGCCGGATAACATGGAAAGTCTTACGGTTGAGGTTCTGTCATCGGAAAAAGCCGAATAAAGCGCAATGTTTTTGCCTTGACTTAACAAGGGTTGACTGATATAGATCCGTTTTTTTACACGCGGTGTTCCGTCAATACTTATTGTGCGGGAAAACTTATATGGCGATGTAGCTCAGTCGGCAGAGCATGCGGCTCATATCCGCAGCGTCCGGGGTTCAAATCCCTGCATCGCCACCACCCAGGAATTCAAACCGGTAGTTTAAATACAAAAGCCCCTTGGATCAAGAGATTCAGGGGGCTTTTTTTTATTTTATCCGGTAAATGGCGGCTTATTTTTGCCTTGCCCTGCCCTTAAAATCTTGTTATCCACTTCAGGCAAGAGGAAGGCTTTTCATTTAGGGGGTAGGATAGTCATGGTAATTACCGGATTTGAAAAAATCGTT
Source organism: Desulfobacteraceae bacterium (assembly GCA_021737545.1). GTDB lineage: Bacteria > Desulfobacterota > Desulfobacteria > Desulfobacterales > Desulfosalsimonadaceae > Desulfosalsimonas. The sequence goes on along the minus strand of JAIPDT010000021.1, from coordinate 9,483 downwards.
GAAGAACGCATTCTTGCCGCTCAGCGCAAAGGTGAATTCAACAATCTGAAAGGTGCGGGAAAGCCGCTTGAGCACGAGGACTTAAGCCGCATTCCACAGGAGCTGCGCCTTGCGTACAAAATCCTGAAAAACGCAGACTGCCTTCCGCCGGAAATAGAGGTGCGCAAAGAAATCGTCCGCACCGAGAACCTGCTGGAAGCCCTGGAGGACGAATCCTTAAGATATCGGACCTTAAAGAAACTAAATTATCTGATCATGAAGTTTAATATTATGCGCGGCGGTTCGGCGGCCCTGGAAATTCCCCAGCAGTATGAGCATAAGGTGGTGGACCGCCTGTCTGCGGACAAAAAATGAACTTCCTGTAAAGAGTAAATCAACTCGAAGACAACCTTATCATTTCTGACGAATATATCCGGGCAAAACAAAGGCTGCTCGAATGAAAAAGTTGAATGTGGCACTGCTTTCCGGCGGAACTTCCGGAGAGCGCGAAATTTCATTAAAGGGCGGCGACCAGGCATATGAAGCGCTTGACAAGTCAAGATATAATGTAATGCGCTACGATCCCGGCACCGACCTTGCGCGTCTGGCAACAGATGCAGCGGATATCGACGCGGCCCTGGTCATTGTCCACGGTGTGCCGGGTGAAGACGGCACGATTCAGGGTATGCTCGACCTGATGGAAATACCATATCAGTGCACAGGGGTCCTGGGCAGCGCTATTGCCATGAATAAGCTGGTATCAAAGTTTTTCTATGAAAAGGCCGGTATCCCCGGGCCGAAATATATAAGCTGCAGCAGGGGGCAGAGCGTGGATGCATCCGGGATAATCAATCGGCTGGGCCTGCCCCTGGTGATTAAGCCTGCAAGCGGGGGATCAAGTCTCGGTATGAGCATTGTTCGGTCTGCCGGGGATTGCGAAGACGCGCTTGCGGCTGCGTTTGCCTGCGACGATACCGTGATTGCAGAAGAATATCTTGCAGGTACGGAAATCACCGGCGGTGTGCTTGGCAACGACGAACTCGAGGCCTTGCCGATAATAGAAATCGTGCCGAAAAACGCCCATGAATTTTTTGATTATGACGCCAAGTACCGGGCCGGGGAAACCGATGAAATTTGTCCGGCCCGCATTGACGAGGGTCTGGCTAAAACCGCGCAGAACCTGGCAGAGGCCGCTCACCGGGCCTTGTTCTGCAGCGGGTGCAGCAGGACAGACATGATTATAAGCAACGGCCGCATCCATGTTCTGGAGACTAATACCATACCGGGGATGACATCTGTGAGCCTGCTGCCGCTGGCGGCCAAAACCGCAGGCATAAGCTATGCACAACTTTTGGACAGGATGATAGAGCTGGCCATAGAAAAGCGAACGATCAGGACAAAACCGGAAACAAAGAAGAATTCCTCTTTTGTAAGGGAGAAAAGACACCTATGAAGATTCTAATCGTCGGCGGCGGCGCCCGCGAACATGCCCTTGCATGGAAAATTGCAAAGAGTCCGGAAGTAGAAAAGCTTTTCTGCGCACCCGGAAATGCCGGAATCGCGGAAAAAGCCGAATGTGTCGACATTGCCGCAGATCGTATCGAGGAATTGGCTGCATTTGCATCTGAGAAAAATATTGACATGACGGTCGTCGGTCCGGAAGCTCCGCTGGCCGCCGGCATAGTGGACGCATTCCAGGCCGCCGGACTTTGTGCGTTCGGCCCTACAGCCGCGGCAGCCGCAGTTGAGTCGAGCAAGTCGTATGCAAAGAGGCTGATGGAAAAATACAACATTCCCACGGCCAGGGGGCGGGTCTTTACAAATTTTAATGCCGCCTGCCGTTACGTGGATGGAGAAAGCCTTCCGATCGTGGTCAAGGCAGACGGCCTTGCCGCGGGCAAGGGGGTTTCTGTATGCAGGACCAGAAAGCAGGCTGTTGAAACCCTGCAGCGCATGATGGTGGAAGAAGAATTCGGCGAAGCGGGCAGAACCGTGGTCATAGAGGAGTGCCTGACCGGCCAGGAAGCCTCTTTTATAGCCTTTACTGACGGCAGGACCGTGCTGCCGCTACCCGCATCCCAGGATCACAAGCAGGTCTACGACGAAGACAAGGGTCCCAATACCGGCGGTATGGGCGCCTATTCGCCCGCGCCAGTGGTGGATGCGGTAATGCGCAAAAAAATCATGGATCAGGTCATGCAGCCCGCGGTGCGGGCTCTCGCCGCAGAGGGCAGGCCCTACAGGGGGGTTTTGTATGCCGGCCTGATGATTGACAGGGAGCGGGTCAGGGTGGTGGAGTTTAACTGCAGGTTCGGGGACCCCGAGGCCCAGCCGCTTTTAATGCGCACCAGATCAGATATCGTCCCCGTAATGAGGGCGGTTGTCGAGGGAGGACTTGAAAACTGCAAGCTTGATATCGATCCGCGTGCAGCAGTCTGCGTGGTCATGGCAGCCAGGGGGTATCCGGGCTCTTATTCAAAGGGCATGGAGATAAAGGGCGTAAACAACGTCAAACGAATGAAGGACGTGGAAGTCTTTCATGCAGGCACTGCCAATAAAAACGGTGCATTTGTCACAGCAGGTGGCCGTGTTCTGGGGATTACAGCCCTGGGAAATGATATTGAAAAGGCAGTATCGCGGGTTTATGAGGCCGCAGGCAAAATTTCCTGGCAGGGAGAACATTACCGCACGGATATAGGGAAGAAAGCTTTGGAGAAAAAGGCGGTGCCTCCGGCCGTGGGAATCATCATGGGAAGCGACTCGGATCTTTCCGTGATGAGTGCGGCCGCAGAGATGCTAAAGCGGTTTGACGTTCCCTATGAAATGACTGTGGCTTCAGCCCACCGCACTCCGGAAAAAGCCGGGCAGTTTGCCGCAACCGCCCGTAAAAAAGGCATAAAGGTTATTATAGCAGGAGCCGGCCACGCCGCCCACCTGGCAGGGGCGATGGCCGCGCAAACCACTCTTCCGGTCCTCGGGGTGCCGATTGATTCTTCGGCTTTAAGCGGGTTTGACGCTCTTTTGTCCACCGTGCAGATGCCTCCGGGGGTGCCGGTGGCCACAATGGCGGTGGGCAAACCGGGCGCAAAAAACGCGGCTGTCACTGCGGCCCAGATTTTGGCCCTGTCTGATCCGGAATTGGAAAAACGCCTGGAGGCATACAAAGTTTCAATGGCAGACGAGGTTGAAAAAAAGGCAAGGAGTCTTGAAGGATAAGCCGCAGATTGCAAGAATTGATCCTCTGTCTCCGGATCCGGGTCTGATCAGGCGGGCGGCAGACATTATAACAATCGGCGGCCTGGTAATATATCCCACCAGGAACCTGTACGGCCTGGGGGCTAAAGCCGCCAACCCCGGCGCGGTAAAGAAGGTGTTTGAAGTCAAAAACCGGGCGCCTGACAACCCGGTTTCCATACTGATTTCAGACAGAGGGGCTCTGAACACTTATGCGGCAGATGTTTCCGATGCCGCCCGAAGCATCATGGACCGGTTTTGGCCGGGCGGGATTACCCTGGTGTTTAGAGCGCAGCCCGACCTGCCGCGGAGATTGACCGCCGGCACACAGACCGTGGGCATCCGGTTGCCCGCTCATCCGGTGGCCACGGCCCTGGTAAAAGCGGCGGGCACTGCGATTACCGCCACCAGCGCCAACCTGTCCGGGCATTTCGGGGTAAGAGGGATAAGCGATATAGGCCGGCAACTAACAGAAGCTGTGGACCTTGTGCTCGACGCCGGAACCCTGGAGCCAGGCGAGGGTTCGACCATACTCGACGTGACCTGCGATCCGCCGCGGGTCATAAGAGAGGGGTGGGTGACGGCAAACGATTTGCGGGCCCTGATGCAGATAACGGATTGAGATACGAACATATCCGGGAGACCTGAGTATGAATTCCAGGCAGCAAAGCCTTGCAGAAGGCATGTTATATACCGATATGTACGAACTGACAATGGCCCAGCTATTCTATCGTATGGGCATGCACGAAATGAAAGTACATTTCGAGCATTTTTTCCGCAAATACCCGGACTACGGCTCTCACCAGGCAGGATACTGCATTAACGCGGGGCTGGAATGGTTTGTGGACTGGATGCGCTCGGCGCACTTTGCCGAGGCGGAAATCGAATGCCTGCGCAGCCAGAAGAAAAGAAGCGGCGAGTCCATGTTTGCAGACGATTTTTTAAAATGGCTCGCCCGGCAGTCGCCCATGGAAGGCTTTACCGTGCAGGCGGTTCCCGAAGGCAGGGTGGTGCATCCGGACGTGCCTCTTACCGTGATCCAGGGCCCCCTTGCCATGGCACAGATTATGGAGACTTCGATTTTAAACAGGCTGAATTTCCAGACCCTGATCGCCACCAAGGCGGCCCGGGTGCGGGAGGCGGGCTGCAGGCGGCTGATGATCGAGTTCGGTTTGAGAAGGGCCCAGGACAGAGGCGGCAACGCCGCCACCCGCGCAGCTCTGATCGGCGGAGCGGATTTTTCCTCAAACACGGGAATGTCCTGTGCCCTGGGTTATTCGCCGAAAGGAACCCATGCCCACAGCATGATACAGGCGTTTATGGCCCTTGGCGGAGGCGAGCTGGCTGCTTTCCGGGCTTATGCCGACCTCTACCCGGACGATTGTCTTCTGCTTGTTGACACCATCAATACACTGGAAAGCGGGGTTCCGAACGCGATCAAGGTGTTTGAGGAATTGCGCAAAAAGGGGCACAAGCCTGTCGGCATCCGTCTGGATTCAGGGGACCTGGCCCATCTTGCAATCCAGTCCGCCAGGCTGCTAAATGACGCAGGGTTCGAGGATGCGGTGATACTGCTTAGCAATCAGTTGGATGAAATGGTGGTCTGGCAGATTATCAGCCAGATCCGCGAAGAAGCCGGCAGGTACGGGCTGGACGCGGATCACCTGATAAACCGTCTTGCCTACGGGGTGGGTACAAGGCTGGTTACTTCCCGGGGCCAGGGGGCCCTGGACGGGGTGTATAAGCTTACTGCGGTGGAGAAAAACAATGAGTGGATTCCCGCGCTCAAGGTCTCGGAAACTCCGGAGAAGACCATAAACCCCGGATTCAAGCATGTCTGGCGCATCTATAACGGAAGAAATCACGCCACTGCAGATCTTCTGGGGCTCCGGGACGAAGAGCCCGGGCAGATGGATCCCCTGGAACTGCGCCATCCCACTGACCGGGAAACCTGGCGCATTATCGGCAAAAGCGGCGTCGGCCGGATTGAGCCTTTGCTGGTAGATATTGTCAGGGACGGGAAATTTGTTTATGAAACGCCGTCCATAGAGGAGATCCGAAAGAAGCGGGATTATGATCTGGACCGGCTCGACCCCGGTGTAAAGCGCCTGGTCAATCCCCACATTTATCATGTCTCCTTAACGTCCAGGCTGTGGAAGTTAAAGCGCGACCTGATCAAAAAGAAGGGAAACGTGAGCACCATCTAAATCATCTTGCATTTTATCTGTAATTTGGTTATTTTAAGGAAAAAATAAGGACAGAGTTATAAACTTCGTCCAAAAAAATGTTTGTGCCGGAGTGGTGGAATTGGTAGACGCAGAGGACTCAAAATCCTCCGCCCTTTTTGGGCGTGCGAGTTCAAATCTCGCCTCCGGCACCATTTATTTGTTTTAAATTCAACCTGTTAGTTTTTAAGGATCTTTAACTCTGGTACTTTCCTGGTAGAATACCAGGCCTCTTTCATCCGCGTTCCATCGTAACAGGGGGGCAAGACATTCCTTAATGAATCGGAAAAATGGTTGATACAGAGACCGCTGAGGTTATTTGGATAGGAACCGGAGGCGGCGGCAGCGGAGAAACACTGGCAACAGCCGGAGGAGCTGTCCTTGGAGCTATCACCGGCTCGCAGGTAGGTTCAGGTTCCGGCAGGGTTGTAGGAGGCGTTGCAGGCGGCGTTCTCGGCGGTGCCGCAGGCAATGCCTTATCACCGCAAACCGCCAAAGTTGTCAAAAATGCTGTTAAGCAGATGGTTTCAGAATTGCCGGATAGATAGTCAACAACCCCCTTTCTCATTATGCAGGCGTTTTTTTAAAGGAGGCCCCAAATGCGTAAATACATTACAATTTCAATGATCGCCCTGAGTTTTGTCCTCGCATCCTCATCTGCAAATGCCTTTGACTACAAGAACTGGATACCCCTGCTCCCTGAAAACATAAGCGGGATGGAGAAACAGGGCGACCCATCAGGCATGAACATGGAGAAAAGCGGTCAATCCTGGTCCGCGCTCAGGCAGGAATATTCCGATGCAGACGGAAATGATATCCGCTTTTCCATTGTAACCGGTTCAAACGGCCCAGGAATAAAAGAATTTGAAACCATGCAGCAATTCAACATGGAAACCCCGGAAAAAAACGTAAAAACTCTGGATATTGCAGGGCACAAAGCGGTTCTTGAGCTAAACAAGAAGGGAGGTAAAAGCAATCTGCTGATTTCGGCTCAGGAAGAAACATTAGTAGTCATTGATACAACATCCTTTGACAATGAAGACGATATTATTTCTCTGGCAGATGATGTTCCGCTTTCCGAAATCGCGGATTCCGTCGACTAAAGCCTGTGAAGGGAGATAAAAATGAAAAAAGTACAAATAACCGGCTTGTGGTTGGTGCACAGGAAAATTTTATAGGCTATATGGCCTGGCGTTTGCTGTCATAGTCGATTCCTTCTGTTTCTTTGTATATGTAGCGAACCGTTTCTTTTGCAAATTCCCTGATCCGGTTGGTCTCATCCGGGCACCACCTGCAGCCGTCCCAGATAAACCAAGTCTTCCAGGCATGGCAGTAGCGGATTTTGTCACCGAAATAATATGCAAGCCGCTCTGCCGGAAAAAGCGTGGCGTATATGTGGCTGCGTAATTTCGGTTTTGGTGTTATCTGTTTTCCTCCATGTTTAGTAGATTGTAACTGGGTGCGTGGCTGAAGGCTCTATGGGATCCCATAGGACTGAACGTTGTATGTCATGGGGGAGATCGACACTATTCAGTATATCTCGTTATTTGCCATTTAACCTCTCTCGAAGTTTTCCGGAGCATTTAAAAGTAACCACTCGACGGGCATCTAAAAACATATCATCATTGGTTGCCGGATTTCTCGCTCTCCTGGGAGACTTATCTTTCACCTGAAATTTCCCAAAGCCGGAGACAAGAACGTCTTCACCGCTTTCAAGGCTGTTTTTTATAATTTCCAGGAGAGTTTTGAAAAGTTCGACTGATTCTTTCTTGGAAAATCCAAGCTCTGTGATTTGCTCGATAATTTCATTTTTTGTCAGGGTCATACGGTCTCCCGGTTTGGAGGTGAAGTATCTTCGAGTCTCGCCTCCGGTTAAATACTCTGTTTGGGTTCATCCGCCGGCCCGCTTTACAATAAAGCCCTCTTTTCTGAGTTCTTCTTCAAGAAGATCCCTGTGGTCTCCCTGAATCTCAATGTCTCCGTTTTTTACCGTTCCGCCGCTGCCGCACCTGGCCTTAAGCCGTTTGGCCAGCTGCTTTAGCGACCCAGTGTCAAGGCCTGTACCGGTGACAAGGGTCACCCCCTTTCCTTTGCGGCCCTTGGTTTCCCGCTTGATGCGCACTATGCCGTCACCGGAAGATGCCCTGTTTTTCCGACCACACCGGCATTGGTCAGAAGGTTTGCCGCATTCCGGGCATATGCGGCCTTTCTCAGTGGAATACACCAGTCGGCTGTCTGGATCGCTGTAACGGCCCATTATGCGGGCTTCCTCCCTTTACTTTCTTTTAAGCTTATTTATAATATCCTTGTCTTCTTTTGAAACCCGGCAGCTTTCCCTGGACTTCTGGATGGCCTTGTTATGAGTTTTATCATCCAGGGTGTTGCTTTTAAAAAACCTGATGGTTTGTTCCGGGAACCCGGCCATGCAAACCGATATGAGCCAGGCATTTGCCATGTACGCGTAATATCCGGAATGAGAAACCCTCTGTGACAAATCAAATATCATGTCCAGATTCTGTTTTTCAACATAGTGGGTCAAAACTACGACCAGGCCAGCGCGGACAAAAAATTCATTCTCTGATTTCAGCCATTTTTCAACCACGGGCAAAACTTTATTTTTCTCCCGGGATATATTTCTGAAAGCACTTACCGTGGAATCCACCTGCGCCCAGTTGTCAACCCTGCACAAAAAATTTTCAGTCATGGAAAGCAGATCAATAAATGATCTGTCCAGATAAGACAAAACCAGGCCTTCAAGCATGACCATTTCATATATGTTTTTCTTGTCCCCTATGATGAATTTATCCGGACATTGTCCTGCAATCCTTTTGGCGATCTTTCTTAAGGCAGGCAGCCGTACTCCGAGCACTTCCTGTTTTGTGCGTACGATTTTCCTGCTAAAAGCCCTGTACTTTTCGTCCGACAGGTGCTTTAGCTCCTGGAGCAGAAGTTCAGACAATTGCTTCTCATCTGCATTGTTAAACAACCTAAGAATCAGCTTATCTGAAGCGCAGCCGCCGTACATCCCCATTTTTGTCAATCAAAGTGGGCTGCGGCATGTGGAAAGTATCCGGGTTAATATTTACCCAGCCGCCTGTATTATGGATATCAAGAGGTATTTTATTTTGATTCTGATAACGAACGAATGTCTCACCAAAAGAAGGGATATGGGTATGCCCGTAAATCAGAGAGGTTACTCGCTGGCCTGAATCCAGACCTTCCTTTTCCGCCCGGGCCAGATAATGCTCCACGAGTCCCCGCTGGTTCTGCAATGCCTCGATATCGTGATATTTTGCGGACTGCGTTTGTGATTGTCCGGCGATATCGTCCTTTAGATAAAAATGTGCATCCAGGATCTTTTTGACGCCCTTTTGCCATTCTGGCGGAACCTTATCAGTATATTGAAGATCGTATATCTTCTCCCAGAATTCATAAGGTGGTGTCTGCCCCAGGGCATGACTGTGCATCTCGGTCGTGATAGCGTTAAACATTTCAATATTGCGTATCGTCAAAGGAATATCGTTTTTTTCCATCAAATCCCCAAACATCATGGTCACCATGTTCCAGTCCGGCTCAAATAAATGGCCGTGAGTTAGCAGGGTGTACTCGCTGTCGGGTTTTTTGAGAAAAATATGCGGATAGGCCACATAAACCGGAGTATCACTGTCCACCCCCAGCAATGGCGAAACCAGGTTGTGCAGGGGAATCCTGTTTTTGCCTGCCGGGGTTTGCGCACGCTGAATAGCACCGGTGCCTGCATCAAGTGTCAGTCCTGCAACTCTGGGCATTTCCAGGGGGGCACGCCCTTGTTCCAGTCGCTGTGTTACCCAATAGCGCTCCTGGAGCATTTTCCAGAAATGGTGGTCGTGATTGCCGGGAGTGTAGATGACGTTCTCAAACAGGTCCCCGATTCCGAGCCCCTTGTTGAGCTCTTTGAGCTGGCGGAAAAATACAGAGGACAGGGAAAAGGAGCTCTCCTGGTTGTTCATGGCCAAATCCCACATATCTCCCAGGATAATCAGGTATTTTATCCTGCCTTGCTTGT
>JAIPDT010000172.1 GCA_021737545.1 Desulfobacteraceae bacterium | reverse complement strand
GTGCTGAACATCCCTTCCCTTGCAAACATCAACAAGCTCCTGGATTCCCTGAAGGACCTGGATCCCCGGATAGAAGAACGGGTGCGCATTGTGATCAACCGCTATATCAAAGACTCCGCATTCACATTAAAGGAGGCGGAACAGTCCATCAAAAAGGAAATCTACTGGACGATCCCCAATGATTATCACATGACCATGTCAGCCATAAACCAGGGGATTCCCCTTTATAAATCAGCACCCCGGGCAAACGTGACAAAAAATCTTGGCGAGCTGGCAAACAGCTTGGTGACCCGGGGACAACCGCAGAAAAAATCCGGAAAGTTCTTAAAATTTTTCCGGTCCAATGCATGACCGGATCTGCAATAGCTCAAGCCCTCCTGTTTTCACGGATCAAGGGAAGACAGGAGAGCAAAGGCGTAAATGAAAAAAGGAATATGTCATGAATGACCGCCTCGACTTTTCGCAGCATATTGACGAAAACCAGAGATACTTCCCGGAGGAGTACTTCGAGTTAAAGACCAAGATCCATGAACAGCTTCTGGAAACCGTTGATCTCTCCATTATAGAAGACTACAGCCCCACCACGCTGCGGGCCGAGTTAAAAACCCTTCTTCAGGGGATTTTACGGGACAACGGCCATTCCGTACCCTTGAACTCCCTGGAAAGAGAACGCCTGATCGCTGAAATCCAGGACGAGGTCCTGGGACTGGGGCCGCTTGAGCCGTTTTTACAGGACCCCACCGTGTCGGATATCCTGGTCAACACGTACCGCCAGATCTACGTGGAACGCTTCGGCAAGCTCGAGCTCACAGAGGGCAGGTTCAAGGATGATGCCCATCTCATGAAAATCATAGACAAGATCGTGTCATCAGTGGGCAGACGCGTGGATGAATCCTCCCCCATGGTGGATGCCCGGCTGGCAGACGGATCCCGTGTCAACGCGATCATCCCGCCGCTGGCCATTGACGGGCCCATCCTTTCCATACGCCGATTTGCAGTGGAAGCCATGGAGATGAATGATCTGATCACCTCCGGGTCTGTTTCTCCGGAGATTGCGGAAATTTTAAAAGGCATTGTCAAATCCCAGCTCAATGTCCTGATCTCCGGCGGCACCGGCAGCGGCAAGACCACGCTTTTAAACGTGATTTCCAAATACATATCCGGCGACGAGCGGATTGTGACAATCGAGGATTCAGCAGAACTCCAGCTCCAGCAGGAGCACGTGGTAAGACTGGAAACCCGGCCGCCCAATACAGAGGGCAGGGGGGAGGTCACCCAGCGGCAGCTGGTTATAAACAGTCTGCGCATGCGCCCGGACCGGATTATCGTAGGAGAGGTCCGCGGCAAGGAATCCTTTGACATGCTCCAGGCCATGAATACGGGCCATGACGGTTCTTTAACCACCATTCACGCCAACTCGCCCCGCGATGCGCTCATGAGGCTCGAGACTATGGTGGCCATGGCCAACTTCGAGATCCCAAGCGATTTTCTAAGACGATACATCAGCTCGGCCCTGGATGTGATCATTCATGTCGCGCGCATGACTGACGGCACAAGGAAGGTTGTCAGCGTCCAGGAAATCGTCGGCATGGAGGGAAACGTGATTACCCTGCAGGAGATCTTTTCTTTCAAGCAGACTCATATTGATTCTGACGGATGGATCCGCGGGAATTTCATTGCCCACGGGATCCGGCCGAAATTTCTGGAGAGATTCGAGCAGGCCGGGGTGGAAATACCCGGGGACCTGTTTGCCCCGGGAAATTATATATAGCGATACAGGGAAAAAGGCAGGCATATGGAAATACTTACCGTCGCACTGGCAATATTTATCCCCACGGTCATATTCATCGAGCTTCTCATGTATGCCCGCAGGATAATCGTGCAGCCGGACAGGGCAACTGTGAAAAAGCGGGTTAAAAACCTTTCCGCGGCCCGGTATCACGCTGCCGCACCCGGCATTCTGCGCAGCGAGAAATTCAGCGACGTGCCCGCGCTGCACCGGATGATATCCCTTATCCCGGTTGTCAGCGACCTGGAAAAATTCCGGAAGCAGGCAAATGCACAATACCCGTTAAGCGTATTTATCCTGAGCTCAGCCCTGGCCGCAATAACCGTTTTTGCGGCAATCTCCCAAATAACCCTGAATAACGGACTTGCCGCCCTGGCCGGACTGGCTGCAGGCGCGGTTCCGTGGATCTATCTGTATGGCCGGAAAACCGCGAGAATGAAAAAGTTTCAACGTCAATTACCCGAGGCCCTGGATCTGATCGCGCGCTCGCTAAAGGCGGGACATGCGTTTACCTCGGGATTGAAGCTCACGGCAGACCAGTTTGACGATCCCCTGGGCACGGAGTTCGATGAAACCGTAAGTGAGATCAATTTCGGGGTTTCCATATCAGAGGCGTTAAAAAACCTTGCCAACCGGGTTGAGTGCCCGGATCTGAGGTTTTTCGTGGTATCTGTCATCCTGCAGCGGGAAACCGGCGGGAATCTATCCGAGATCATGGAAAACAGTGCCCGCCTGATAAGGGAAAGGTTCAAATTCTACAACCACATAAAGACTCTTTCGGCGGAAGGCAAATTCTCTGCAGGCGTACTCATTGCCATACCGGTAATCGTCTTTCTGGTTTTATATGTCATCAACTACGAATACATGTCCATACTGGTAAAGGAGCCCGCAGGCAACATCATGCTGGCGATATCCGGGGTCATGATCATTATCGGTATATTTATCATGAGAAAAATCATCAACATCAAGGCTTGATAAGCCTGTAAAAAGTCTTTTTTACAGGCAGTGTTAAGTTTTAAGTGATTAAGTGTTAAGTAAAAGCAATAAGTTAATTTTTTATCATTTGTCGGTTATAGAAATTTTCGGACTTTTTACAGGCTGATCAAGGCTTAAACGGAGAGATAAAAGCCATGGATTCCCAGCAAAGCATTGCGCTTCTGATGTCAGGACTTGTTTTCCTGTTGATCTGCTTTTTGTCAATCGGGGTATATCAATACGTTCTCTGGAAGCAAAACAAGAAAAAAATGCTGGCCAGAACAAAGCAGAGCACTTCCCGGGGCGATAATCCCGGGGATAAAACAGCGGAGCAGGAACAGCAGGGCGGTATATTTGCCGGAATTCTCAGGCTTTTAAGCCTGTTTGGCGCAAAGACGACCCCGGTGAAATCCATTGATCATTCCGCAATGCGGCTTAAATTCCTGCGCGCAGGGATACGCCGGCCAAATGCGGTTTTCGTGTTTTACGGCTGTAAAACCCTCCTGGTTGTGCTGCTGCCGGCCCTTTACCTCCTGCTCGAAGCCCGCCTCCACCTGGGGGTGGCTTCGACATGGAACATGGCTTTCTGCGTCTTTTCTGCCTTTGTGGGTTATTATTTTCCCGATTTCTGGCTTGCCATGCGGATCAGCGAAAGAAAGGAGAGGATTCTTTTAGGATTTCCGGACGCCCTTGATCTGCTGGTCGTGTGCTCCGAGGCGGGCATCGGGCTTGATGCTTCCATCTACCGGGTGGCAGAAGAGCTGCGTTTTTCAAACAAGGACATCAGCGACGAGTTCAGGCTGGTAAATTTTGAAATGCGGTCGGGAAAATCCAGGCAGGAGGCGCTAAACAACCTGTCCCGGCGGGTGGATCTCGAGGAGGTGAAAAGTTTCATCGGGCTCATGAACCAGACATTCCAGTTCGGCACCAGTGTTTCAAACGCACTGCGGGTCTATTCCGACACCTTCAGGACCAACAGGCGCCAGAAGGCCGAGGAGATCGCAGCCAAGCTGCCGACCAAATTATTGTTTCCGTGTATCCTTTTTATCTTCCCGGCCCTGTTTGTCGTTATTCTCGGGCCGGCGATGATCCAGGTGTATCAAACCTTCTTGAAGTAAATCCGGAGAAACGGAGGACCATGCTGACACGCAAATATCTATCCCTGTTTCTGCCTGCGGCCCTGCTGCTGCTTGCAAGCCTGCTGACAGGATGTGCAGCAAAAAATGATTACTATAGCTCCCCTCGGGATTTGCCCCGGCCCGGAACCCTGGGCCGGTCTTCGGGGCAGTTGGGCCACAGCGGATCTGCCGCGGCGTACCGCAAAGACGATACACCGGAGATGTCTGTTGCCGAGCTTGAAAGCGCGGGCGACAACTATCTGAGCAGGAGAAATTTTCACATGGCCTATCTGAACTATGAAAAGGCCCTTGCAAAAGATCCGGGCAAAACGGAAATCCATTACAAGAAAGGCGTGCTTTTTCTTGTTTCAAAAAAATATGAAAAGGCTGCAGATGCGCTTGAAAAAGTTATTAAAAAGAACCCGGAACACGCAAGAGCCCACCAGTCCCTCGGGCTTTGTCTATTCCACAAGGGAGAATACCAACAGGCCCGCACCCGCCTTGAAAAAGCCGTGAACCTGGATCCTGAACTCTGGATCGCCTTTAACGTGCTGGGCATCATTTACGACTACCAGGAGGAACACGAACTGGCGCCCAACGCGTATGCGGCAGCCGCAATGGTGAAACCTGACATGGGACACATATATAACAACCTCGGTGTATCCCGCACCCTGGCAGGTGATTATGAAAAGGCTGTGGATGCATTCATGCAGGCCCTGGACAAAAGATATAAGCGAGACCGGGTCTACAACAATATGGGCCTGGCCTGCGCCAGAATGGAAAAATACGATGAGGCCCTGAAATGGTTCAAAAAGGGCGGATCATCTGCAGCCGCATATAACAACCTGGGCTGCGCCTACATGAACCAGGGAAAGACGGAAAAGGCAAAAGCGTGTTTCAAAAAGGCCATGGAACTGGATCCATCCTTCTATGTGCTGGCCAACAGAAACAAAAGCAAGCTGGAAGCACGCCACCAGAAACCTGAATAAAGGCAGAGCACATGTCGAAAAAAAAGATTATCAGCCTGATGATTGTTTTCCTTTTTCTTGCGTCATGCTCTTCTGTAAACAATTGGCGGTTCAGCTACTTCGAAAAAATGGACGACAGCGAGATCAAAGCGTTCATGGAAGGGGTGCGGCCTGACAGGTCAAGTGTACCCGGTTATTACAAATACGCCTGTTTTTTAAAGGACAGAAACAGATACCGGGCGGCAATCCAGGAGTTTGAAAAAGTGCTTGCCCTTGATGCCGGGCACGTTCAAAGCCTGAACTGGATCGGCATATGCCATGACCGCCTGGGAAACCACGAAACTGCCATCACTTTCTACAAAAGAGCCCTGCAGATAAACCCGGAGCTTGATTATGCCTACAACAACCTCGGATATTCCCTTCTGCTTAACGGCGACTTTGAATCCGCCGTAAAAGCCTTTACAAAGGCGATCGCACTGGATGACGCAAACCCTCAATACCACAACAACCTGGGGTTGGCTTATTTTAAGATGGGCAGGTATTCCAAATCACGCGATCATGTGGAAACCGGCGGGGGCAGCGAAAACTTCCATGCCACGCTGGCCCGGCTGGATAAAAACGAAAACCGGAAAAAAAACCGGATCAAGCAGATCGATCCCCCGGCTGCGCTTCACAGACTGGCAAAGCATACAGAAAAGGAACCTGAAAACGATTTGAAAAAAACAGCAGAAATACAAGCTGAACCAGCCGACACGGAGAAAATCGCAAAAAATAAGGCATATGCGGCAGCAGATCCGGCAAATAATGCCAGGGGACCGGCAAAAATAGAGATTTCCAACGGCAACGGCGTGCCGCGGATGGCGTCAAAAGTCGGCGCGTATTTAAAAACAAAAGATCTT
>JAIPDT010000171.1 GCA_021737545.1 Desulfobacteraceae bacterium | reverse complement strand
AAAAAGGTCCGCCGATGTCGGAGGATCAGACTGCACGTCTGGCCTCCATGGCTTTTTTAAGCGTTACCTGGTCGATGTATTTAAGTTCGCCGCCCATGGGCACGCCGGATGCGATACGGGTTATTTTCACCGGATAAGATTTTAACGAACGTGTTATGTAATCGGAAGTGGCCTCGCCTTCAACGCTTGTGCTGGTGGCTATGATAATTTCTTTTACCTTGCCCGCAGCTACCCTGTTGACCAGTTCACGAATACGAATTTCATCCGGTCCTATGCCGTCCATGGGCGACAAAAGCCCCTGGAGAACATGATATACGCCGGTATACGCACCTGATTTTTCAATAGCCGCCATGTCCGCAGGGGTCTCCACAGCACAGACCAGGCTGTGATTCCGGGAGGGATCGCTGCAGATCCGGCACGTTTCGGAATCGCTTAAGCAGAAACAGGTGTTGCAGATTTTTACCTTTTCTTTTAGCTCGGCAATGCTTGCCGCAAGTGCGGAAACCTCCTGCCCGGGTGCGGCAAGAAGGTACATGGCAAACCGCTCGGCGGTTTTTTCTCCGATTCCGGGCAGCTTTCGCAGATGCCGGATCAGTTTGACAATAGCCTCGGGGTAATGGTTCATTTCTAAGTCAATCCCGGTATATTCATGCCGCCGGTCAGCTTATTCATTTCTTCCGAGACCATCTCCTGGGACTTGCTCAGTGCCTCGTTTATCGCGGCTACAATAAGGTCCTGCAGCATTTCCACATCCGCGGGGTCCACTACTTCCTTTTCAATGCTAATTGAGACAATCTGCTGTCTGCCGTTTGCAACAGCCTTTACCATTCCGCCGCCTGCTGTTGCCTCCACGGTTTTATCAGCCATTTCCTCCTGGAGTTTATTCATTTTTTCCTGGAGCTGCTGGGCCTGTTTCATCATTTTTCCCATGTTTTTCATTGCGTTCTACCTCCTGTGGGCAATATCTTGATATCCACTATTTTACCGTTAAACGTTTTGACTGCCGCCCCCACCAGGGGGTGATTCAAGGCTTCTTCTTTAAGGCTTCTGGCCTCTTTTTTCTGATTCAGATGGTTGTTTTCAGTCTCCTTGATATCCAGGCTGATCCGCACGGACTTTTCCAAAAACTCGCCGCATATCTTTTCCAGGGCGGCAATGTTTTTTTTGCTGTTTAACAGGTTTACATTTGTTCCCGCTGCCCTGACCCCGATTTTAAGATTGTCGTTTGTTATCTCGGTTAAAGTGCTTTCTCCAAGACAGGCCCCGAGTGCGGGCGATTTTTGTGCGATCCGCTTTTTTAGCGCATCCCATGTCTCTTGAGTTGACAGGGCGGCAATATTTGTACCCTGCGTTAGATCAGAGGATTGTTCTTCCTTGGCCTGCGGCTGCCCGGCCGGTTGTGCGGGCTCGTATTTCGAATCAAAGACTACGGCTTCCCCGGTTTCGGTTTCCGAAACAGGTTTTTCTGACGCCGCCTCCTCGCCCGCGGGTCGTGCTGTGTATTCCGGTGGTTTACCCTCGTGCTGTCCTGTTGCGGCGCCTTGTCTTAACAAATCGATTTTTTCGATCAGTTGGTCTATCGACAGGGCCGGCCGGATCTGGAAAAGCCTGAAAAACGTCATTTCCATGGCATGTCTGGCAGAGATTGACTGGCGGATTCTCCATTCGTCTTCAAACAGGGTGTTTAAGATCTGGGTTAGCCACGGCTCGGAAATATTTCCCACTTGTTCTGCCATGACTTGTTTTTCGTGTGCCGGCACCCCTGAGAGCGCCTTTTGAGCACCTCCCATTTTCATTACAAGAAGGTTTCTGAAGTGTTCGATAAGTTCGGCGTAAAACCGGATAAGATGGCGGCCCTGACTGTAGAGCCGGTCGCAGATTGAAAGAAGCGTTTCCATATCCCCGCCAAAAAGCGCTTCCGCGGAATCGAAGATAATCTTCCGGTCGATGATGCCCAGGATATCTGTAATCTGTTCCTCGGTGATTTGCCCGCCGGCGCAGGTCACTATCTGATCCAGCAGGCTTAAAGCGTCTCTTATGCTGCCGTCGGCCTCCCGGGCGATTAAGCCCAGAGCCTTTCTGTCAATATCAATGCCTTCTTCACGGCAGATTGTAGCCATGTGATCTATAATGGCATCGATTTGTACACGCCGGAAGTCATGTCTTTGACACCTGGATAAAATCGTGATCGGGATCTTGTTGGGCTCTGTGGTGGCAAAGAAAAACAGCACATGCGCCGGCGGTTCTTCCAGGATTTTTAGAAGCGCGTTAAAGGCTGCATCGCTTAGCATGTGGACTTCGTCAATGATATAGATCTTATAAGGGCTGTGTGCGGGCATGTACCTGGCGTTTTCCCGCAATTCCCTTACGTTTTCCACCCTGTTGTTTGAGGCCCCGTCGATTTCAAATACATCGACAGCGTTGCTCATGGCAATTTCCCGACAGGAACGACACTGATCGCAGGGGGTTTCCGTGGGGCCGGATTCGCAGTTTACGCATTTTGCCAGTATCCGGGCTACCGTTGTCTTTCCCGTGCCGCGGGGGCCTGAAAACAGTATGGCATGGGCGAGACGGCCCGAGGTCACCGCATTGGCCAGAGTGCGGGTAATGTGGGACTGGCCGATTACCTCGTCGAACTGTTGAGGTCTGTATTTGCGTGCAAAAACCAGGTACGCCATGGCAAGCCTGTATTATTTTTTCCTCGTATGAGCGCGGGCGGCGGCAATGAAGGACTCAGGTCGATTTGTGCAGGTGTCCTTTTATTATAGTAAATAGTAAATGGCGGAGAGAGAGGGATTCGAACCCTCGGTGCCCTTTTAAGACACACACGCTTTCCAGGCGTGCACCTTCAGCCACTCGGTCATCTCTCCGCATGTACTTTTTCTATTAAAAGAGCGTAAGCCGGGTCGGCCTCTTAACCCTTAATGCTGCTTATATTCTTATTTGCAGAACCTCCTCTCATAAATGATCTGTTTTTCATTGTCAATCTTATTCTTCTGCTCCTGGAAGTCAAGCAGAATGAGCCGCATAGAATCTTGACATACATGAGAGGAGCTGCCTATATATAATGCCGGAGGTGATGCATGGATAAGGGGGGTATCGGGCAGGCCGGGGGTGTTGACCGGGTGTGGAAGGAGAAGGCGGAAGTGGGCGGACGTATAGAAACTATTCGGTATGTAAAGTTCGCCGATGGAGTCTTAATCCAAGACAGGGAAAAGTATCCATACTTTGATTTCAATATGGACAATTGTGCCCCGGCATCACAGTTGGGTTACAGGATCTGGTGGTACGGATGCCAGAGATGCGAGGCATGGAGGCAGGTAATCCGCGAGATCCTGATCGAGGAAGGAGACTTGGCCGCCTTTAAATTCGCCATGAGTGTTCTGATTTTGTGGCGGGATCGATGGATGGATTTTTTTGTATGTGAGGACTGTGTAAAACTGAGAAAATTGGGAATCAGACGGGATCCGTTAACTAAAATGTTTGTAGACTGGGGACCGGAAGGGGCCTATCCTCCACCGATTCATGAGGGGTGGCGTGATACTGCGGCAAACATGAACAGATTCGGTGAAGGAGGGCTTGTTCCATGATAAAGTTTGGTAGTAAGCTTATTGAATGTTAATGTTTACCGCGACGGCTGCCAGGGTCGCAGTCAGTGCCGCTGGTCCGTGAAGCATGTAAATGGAGAAAATGCTTGAAGTCGCGGCTCCGGACAGAATGAAATCCGTCTCTATGGGTTCTAAAAAGACCCCGACAGAATATCGCATCCCGAGTCCGATTACACTAATCAGCAATCCGGCCCCGGCAACAATCCACCGGTGAATCATTAAGATCAGGTTAAAGATGTGTTTGACAAATGCTATAATTTAATAACATAATTTAACAAGTTTTTTCCTCTAAATTCCCTGGTCAGTGGGAAAAGAGGAATAAAATAATGCTTTAGAGCAATAACCCTTAACCTCAAGAAATAAGTAAGTAATGCGGTCTTGAGCAACGTAAAGAAATTAGATCCGCTGTTTAAAGCCGGGGCGCGGTTAAAGGTATTATGACTGCCCCGGCTTTTTTATTATTCTTGCAATATAATTGAATATAAGTTAATGATGAGTATAAATTAAAGGTGCTGTAATCGCACAAAGGTGGCGTGGTGTATAGTTTCATGTACACTTCTTATATTTTCCTCCATGAATTCGTTTTTCAAAGCCCCCTTCCAAGGCTTAAGTTCAAGAAATGCAATGTTTTCCCTGCGGCATTCTTAATCCTGGCTGTTATCCTGTCGTCTCCGTCTCCGATAAGTGCGAAAGAAAAAAATATCTCCCCGCATGATTCCATTATAGTATCTGCCGCTGAAATTGATTATCCCCCCTTTTCCTTTATCGATGAAAACGGCAGGGCGGACGGATTCTCTGTAGAATTGATGCGCAGGATTTCAAAATAAACATTCATACAACGTCCACTTTTGAAAACGCCCTCCGGGAGCTTTCAGAAGGCCGGCATGATGCGGTAGTCATTCAACGGCTTGTGGCACTTCGGCTTATAAAGGAATCACAGCTCGGCAACCTGAAGGTTATAAATAAGCCTCTTGAGGGTTTTCGTCAGGACTTTTGCTTCGCTGTAAAAGAGGGAAATAAAGACACCCTGGTGCTTTTAAATGAAGGCCTTTCACTGGTTATGGCCGACGGTTGACCCAAATTTGTGATGCCGGGATAAGAGCCAAGAATCTGACGCGTCAGCTTTTGGCCTTTGGCCGTAAACAGGTTCCTGAAATGCAGAGGGTGGATGTAAATGAAGTAATATCAGGAATCAGCAAGCTTATTCGTCGTGTTATAGGAGAAGATGTGAATTTGCAGCTCTACCTGGTTTCAGATCCTTTGTGGGTAATGGTCGATACTTCCCAGGTTGAACAGGTCGTAATGAATCTGGCGGTTAACGCCCGAGTCCGGGAGGTGCTGGAAAACGGTTAAGTTTGATACTTGTCTTTGACCGATGCGAATGAGGAGAATCAGTGGGGACAACGGCAAAGAATCCGGCCGGTATAAAGCGTATAAATCTCGATTGGGAGAGTATGTGGCGATATGAAAATTATGATAGTGGATGATGATAATACAACGATTTTTTTCCTGGAGCGTATACTTTATAGAAGGGGGTTTGAGATTGTACGCGCGGAAAACGGAAAAGTCGCGCTGGAGCGAATTCAACTGGAATTCCCGGATATTATTATTTCCGATATAATGATGCCGGAACTGGATGGATTTGAGTTCTACTCAACCCTTCGAAGATCCAAGGCAACCGCAGATATCCCGTTTATATTCCTTTCCAAAAAAGACGACCCAAGTGACCAGCTAAAAGGCCTTCGCATGGGGGCTGACGAATATCTGGTCAAGCCTTTTTCTGCCGGGGATATCCTTGGTACCGTAGATCGAGTTCTGGAAAAATCCTGGAAAATCAAAGAGCTGAAAGAAGAGGTTGATATTGCCGGCAATCTCGCCCAAATCGGGTTGGGCGAGGTCGTTCAGTTGATTGAAATGAGTGAAACTTGCGGTGAACTTATCGTGATATCTCCATGCAGGGAAGTGCTCGGAACGGTTTATTTAAAACAAGGGCGGGTGGTAGATGCGGTTTCCGGTAGTCTTGAGGGAGCAGAAGCGTTTTATGTTCTGGCTGCCAATACAGAAGGAGGGTTTAAATTCTATACCCATGATGTGAGCAGAGAAGACAAGATAAATCTTCAAAACATTAATCTTCTGATGGAAGCCACACGACTCAGTGACGAATCAAAAGCCCTTCAG
>JAIPDT010000170.1 GCA_021737545.1 Desulfobacteraceae bacterium | reverse complement strand
CTTATCAACTACGAGCCCTACAGTTTTATCACCTTGACGGAAAAAGGCACAGCGGTCGCAGGTGAAATAGACCGCAGGCACAAGGTCATAAAGAACTTTTTAAGCCATGTGCTCCAGATCGAGGACACACCGGCAGAAAACAACGCCTGCCGCATGGAGCACGCCATGGACAGGAACGTAGTCGACCGGCTGGTGGCGTTTATCGAATACATTGACACCTGCCCGAGAACCGATGCCGACTGGCTTCAAGGTTTTGCCCGCCACCGCCAAACCGGAGGTAAACACCGGCAGGACTGCAAACTCTGTATGGACAGAAGCGTTAAACGGTACGCGGGAAAAGAAGGCGGGAAATGATTCAGGCAAAGTGAAACACTGTTTCAGGTATTGCATTATTGCCCAGACCGAATTATAAATTTAAAAAATCTGAAATAAATATCTGAATTTTAATAAATCATCGTGCAAAAGCCAGAGGACAGACGAGGATGCAGATCTATCTTTCCAGCCTGGGATGTGTGCGAAACCGGGTAGACAGTGAAATTATGCTCGGCAGGCTTGCCGGGGCGGGACATGAAGTGTGTGAAAATCCGGAACACGCGAATGTAATCGTTATAAACACATGCGCCTTTATAGAATCCGCCACAGAAGAGGGAATCGAGGAAATTCTGACTCTCTCTGCCTTAAAGGAAAAGGGCTCATGCAGAAAAATTATTGTTACCGGCTGCCTGCCCCAGCGCTACGGCCGCCGAGCAGCGGAATCACTGCCGGAAGTAGACGTGTTCCTGGGAACCGGCGCCTATGAAAGTATTACAGAAGCCGTTGAAAACTCCTGGCCCGAAGGAACCTGCCTGCTTCCCTCACCGTCTCAAACAGCACTTCCATCCTGGAATACAGCCAGGATTCATGATACATGGCCGACAGGCTACATAAAAATCATGGAAGGCTGCGCAAGACACTGTACTTACTGCATTATACCGGAACTGCGGGGACCGCTTCGAAGCAGACTGGCCGACGACATTGCAAGGGAAGCAGGACTTCTTGCAGACAATAACTTTGCAGAAATCATACTGGCAGGCCAGGACACCACTTCCTGGGGAACGGATCTTGATACCGGTCAAACCCTTGCCGATCTGCTGGACAAGGTCTCGGAAGCCGCACCTGATGTCTGGATACGATTTTTATACGGACACCCGGACCAAATCGGCGACCGGCTCCTGGAAACCGTTGTAAAACACCCTAACATGTGCAGGTATTTTGACATCCCGATCCAGCATGTAAGCAGCAATGTGTTAAAACGCATGGGTCGGGGATACGGAAAAAAGCAGTTGCTTGAGTGCATTGAAAGGATCAGGAACGCAATTTCTGATGCCGTATTGCGCACCACTGTGCTGGTGGGTTTTCCGGGTGAAACCGACGCTGATTTTGAGGAACTGCTCGAATTTGTGGAACAAGTAGAATTCGACCACCTGGGCGCATTTATCTATTCTGATGCAGACGATCTTGCCGCCCACCGCCTGGATGGCCATTTGCCTCCCCAGATCTCACAGGACCGGCATGATCTGATCATGCAGCGTCAGGCGGATATTTCGCTTACAAAAAACCGCAGCAAAATAGGAAGTTATTCGGAGGTGCTTGTCGAGGGCCGGACGGACGATGGACGCTTTTACGGCCGCATTCGGCACCAGGCCCCGGAAGTTGACGGCATAACCTTTATTGAAACTGATAACGCAAAGATCGGCACATACATGAATCTTTACATCACTGGTGCTGATGAATACGATCTGACAGGAGTCCCGGCATGACCGGACTGAAAAAGAAACTGCTCCGGCGTATAGATCCCGACCTGGAGGCCGTTGAGTCAGCGCTGGTGGAAAACTTAAGCCCCCATTTGGAATTGGTAAGACAGGCGGCCGGCCACCTTATATTTTCAGGAGGAAAACGCCTCCGGCCTTTGCTGACAGTCCTTGCAACCCGCATCTGCGGCCATGAAAGTCCGTTTATTCCCAAATTCGCCTCCGCCTTTGAATTTATTCATACAGCCACCCTGCTGCACGATGATGTAATAGACGGCGCATCCATGCGACGCGGCAAAGCTGTTGCCCACTCGATCTATGGTACACCGATCACTATACTGGTCGGCGACTTTCTTCTGGCCCGGGCTTCGCTCATTGCCGCAGAAACGGAAAATCCAGGGATAATCCGCGTAGTATCTGCAATGACAGAAGAGATGTCCCAGGGCGAAATTCACCAATTAATCAAAAAAGGAGACATCCATATCACGGAAAACGAGTACATGGAGATCATACGCTGTAAAACCGGCATTCTCATCGAGGGCGCCTGCAGGACAGGCGCCATGCTGGCAGACGCCCCGGAAGAAAAAGAAAACGCGCTTACAGCCTACGGCAAACACCTTGGACTCGTATTCCAGATAGCAGACGACATTCTTGATTACACTGCAGACACCTCTGAGCTGGGAAAAACAGTGGGGACGGACTTAAAAGAAGGCAAACTAACCCTTCCCCTGATCCATGCCTTAAACAGGGCTCGCAGTGCAGACCGTAGACTCATGGAAACGGTTATCGCAAATAAAAACTTTACAGAAAACGACTTTAAAGCTTTGCTCGATCTGCTTGAAAAATACAACGGACTCGATTATGCTAAAACAATAGCAGAAGATCATCTGGCCCGGGCAAAAAAGCACCTGGAAATATTTGCCCCCTCTGAAACCAGGGATATACTATTTACATTGGCGGATTATGCATTGTACCGGACGTCATAACACCAGCCGTCTGGTTTGCCCGGATTAACCGGCATGCGCCTAATTTTATTTTATATAAAGATAAGGGACGCGCGACCATGAGAAGTTTGTCTTTTCCTTCTATAAAAACGGCCTTTTCAGCCGCACTGATTCTTGTTCTGATATTTTCTGCAACTTCGGCCTACTGCGCATCGACTTCTTCTGCCGAGCAGAAAATTGTCGCCATCGGCCACAGCCGCATTTATTCGGATGTGGCCGCCGCCAAAAACGCTGCGGTTTCCGACGGGCTCCTCTCGGTGGTCCAGAACACGGCTTCACAGCTTTTGTCCCCCGAAGAATTGACCGAAAACTTCGGGACGGTCGCCGGAGTGCTGATACGACACCAAAACGAGTTTATACTGAGCTACCGCATCCTGGATGAACATCAAACCGAAAAGCACTATCAGGTACTTATACAGGCCACGGTTTCAAAACAGAAAATAAAGGAAGCATTCACCGAAGGCGGGCTCCGGGCCGCGCCGGTCAAGATGCCTTCTGTTTTGTTTATGATAGCGGAAAAAAATATTGATGACCTTGATTTTGACTACTGGTGGCGCAAGGGATATTCCGCGTATTCTGAACAAATTGCTCTTTCCCCGATAAAACAGGTTTTTCTGCAGAAGGGATTTACCGTGATCGATCCGGATAAAAGACAGAAGGACACCGATAATAAAGAATTGTTTTCCGGACTTGAACTGGATGCAGAACCTGCCGACTACGAAGCCTCGATTATTGCCAACCGTCTTGGCGCGGACATAGTGGTTATCGGCAAAGCCACAGCACAAACGACCTCCAACCGAATGGGCGAGGACATCCGCACTTTCAAGGCAAACATCAACCTGCGAGTCGTTGACACCGACACCGGAGAAAAACTGACCACAATAAACGAACAGGACATAACCGTAAGCCGGAATCCCGAAAAAGCAGGCAAAAACGCCCTGGCAGATGCTGCTTATCGCGCGGGCGGACAACTCTCGGACCGCCTTGTATCAATTTGGCGCAAGGCCTCGCAAACCGCGGACAAATTTATAATCAGCGTCAAGGGAGATTCTGTACTCACCCATCTCGAAAAACTGCGCAGCGCTTTAAAACAAGACCCCGGAATATCCGGGCTACGAACCACAGAAATGTCTGTAAAGTCGGCTACATTGGCCCTTGACTACGAAGGTACGGCCCAGGAGCTTGCGGACAAACTTCTGATGCAATCCTTTACCGGCTTCGGCATCAACATCAGTGATATATCTCCGGAAGGTCTTTCCGCGGAATTGATACCTGAATAAGCCGAATTATTTAAAAGGATAAATCCTGAAAAATTTGACATTTGGCAGTTTTTGATAATAATTAGGAAATAAGAGTCCCTCAAACAAAAAGGAGTCACCATGGTAGCCACATCATGGCCGACTGACAAATGGCCCCCCGGAGTCGCCAAGGACATCGATCCGGCGGAATATGAAAAGCCTCTTTTTGCAGTGCTTGACGAGTCAGCCCGGGATTATCCGAACAATACTTATACCATTTTTAACGGCGCGGTCAAAACCTTTGCCCAGGTCAAGGATACTGCAGACCGCGTAGCTGATTTTCTGGTTTCAGCAGGCATCAAAAAAGGGGATCGGGTTGCGATCTTTCTGCCGAACCTTCCCCATTATCCGGAAATATTTTTCGGAATCCTTAAAACCGGCGCCATATGCGTGACCTGCAATCCGCTCTACACTGCAACTGAACTAAGCTACCAGTTACTCGATTCCGGAGCCAGAATTGTATTCTGTATGGATCATTCCAAATACTACCACACAGCCACCGAGGCGATAAAAAACACCAGGATTGAAACCGTAATCTACTGTAACGTAAAGTCTTATCTGCCCAGGATCAAAGGACTTCTCGGATCTCTTTTAGGTAAAATTCCAAAGGCAGAAAGCCATGACCCATCCCACTACTCTTTTGACAATATCGTTGCATCCGCCCGGCCCCGGCCGCCGCAGGTCAGCATTGATCCCTCCAGGGACCCTGCGCTTATAATCTATACCGGAGGTACGACCGGACAGCCCAAAGGAGCCGTGCTCTCCCATACAAATTTTACCTATGACATAAAAGCCGTTGAGGAATGGGCACGATTGACACACGAACCAGGCAAAGAGTCTGAAAGGCTCCGAACCGGCGGATTCCACACGTATATTGGCGTCCTCCCCTGGTATCACGTTTTCGGACTGACCGTGTGCATGCTTTTGGCTTGCAACGACGGCAGCCGGCTGCTTTGCATACCGGACCCAAGAGCCGGCAAGCCGCCGTTTACAGAGGTACTCGAGGCTGTTCAAAAATACGGGGCTACGCTTATGCCCGCAGTTCCAACCATTTTCGTGGCCTTTACAAATCACTCCAAACTCGACAAATATGATCTGACATCTATTATGGGGTGCTTTTCAGGAGGCGCTCCGCTGCCGCCGGAGGTATGCAGGCAGTTTGAAGCCAAAACAGGCGCGATTATTTATGAAGGCTATGGTTTAAGCGAAACAGCACCTGTTGTGAGCTGTAACCCCACTTCCAGGGAAACCCGGAAATTAGGCACGATCGGCTTTCCAATGCCCGGCACGGATATCAAGGTCGTGGATCTGGAAACCGGGCAAAAAGAGCTGCCCGGCGGCGAAGACGGTGAGATAGCCGTGTCAGGCCCCCAGGTGATGAAGGGCTACTGGAACAGACCCGAAGAAAACCAGGCCGTATTCCGCCAGCTCGATGACCGCCGGTATTTCCTGACCGGAGATATCGGCCATATAGACGAAGAAGGCTATATCACAATCACGGACCGCAAAAAGGACATGATTCTTGTAGGTGGGTTCAATGTCTATCCCAGGGACGTTGAAGATATCCTTTACCAGCATCCCAAAATCCAGCTGGTCGCGGTTGTGGGTGTCCCTAATGCAAAAAGCGGCGAAGCCGTCAAGGCCTACATCCAGCTAAAGCCGGAAGAACATGCAGAAGACGAGGAAATCCGGCAGTTCTGCAAAGAGAACATGGCCCCGTATAAACGCCCCAAATACATAGAATTCAGGGACAACATCCCGATCTCATCGGTAGGCAAAGTCCTGCGCAG
>JAIPDT010000169.1 GCA_021737545.1 Desulfobacteraceae bacterium | reverse complement strand
GTTTTGTTGTCTAATACGTCATGGAAGTTATGGACGTTATGAACGTGGTGGACAAAAAATTATTTCATAGTGACTATTAGAGGGAGAGGTGACAGATCTTTAGATAGAAGATCAATGCCAATAGATATATACCCTGCATTACCACGAGGGCGGCTTCGAAATTTCAATGCCATCCTTGAGTTTATAAGGATCAGAAAACTGGTGCTTATGGTATTGCTTTGGCTTGATAACCATGGAACCTGGACAGAGCTGGTCTAATTCTTTGTTTTTTCGATAAGCCGGGAATATGAAGAATATGTGTTTTTCCGGACATAATCGCTTCGCTGTCCTCACAGCTGGAGCAAGATCTGTATCCCCGGTCATTAAGGCCGCGACATCACACTCATTTTGAATGCATATTTCCAGCAGCTTAACAGCCATTGAAACATCAGTTTCTTTTTCTTCATGCTTCGTGATTATTTTTTTACAAAACGGGCACTGGATCTCTTTAGTCTTGAAGCGGTTGATTTCAACCTGTACCCCTGTATCCTTGAGACATTTCACGAAGTTTCTATGGCGCTCAACAACTAATGGGTCATTCATGTGGTATGCATACGCAGAAAAATAATAGATGCTGCCCAATTCGACTCTGGAGCCAACGGCAGAACCGATGTTCGGGAGGCGGGATTCACAGAGCTTTCTAATATTCAGCCACTTCGTCGGGAGGTCTAACTTTCTTTGAGCCTGTCGGACCGAATGATACAGATTGAAGCCGTCTATGAGGTATGTGACTTTTTTGGGAGCCATAAAAAAAACCGCCGGGTCGCAACCCGGCGGGGGCCAAGGCTTGGTTAGCCTTGGGGATGATTGGTACCTATAAAATAACGGTACCTTGATCTCTTGTCAAGATTTTTCACCATGGCCGGGAATATTTTTAATTTATTAATATTTATATATAAAACATAATAATAGCGCCATGGCAAGCAAAAAATTGTTCTGCCAACTATGTTCTACAAACCTCCCGCCGCAGCGAATCGTTTTTCGTCACCCGAACCACCCTATGCCGCCGGGGCGACAAGGTTCAGGGCTTCAAAGAAGCGAGTGCGAAATACTATACGTTTGCTGGGGAAAAGATCAGCGGCGGTAGGAGATAAAAAAGCGGGAAAGGCGCTCGAATGTTTTTTGCACCAGGTCCAGGCCCTCAACGCTTGTTTCAATGACGCTGGTGCGTGCAATGCGGCGCAGGTATTTATGATTCCGGACAAATCGGGCAAGGCGTCTGATCCGAAAAATCCTGGCGATTCGCCCGACCCGGAAGATGCGGAAAAAGGGGATCAGCAGCAGCAGATCAAGCCAGGCCTTCCGCAGAAAGTCGAGCAAGCCGGCGGACCGGCGGAATATCACTGCCAGCTCTATGACATATATTCCGCCGATCACCATGGTGACAGGCCCGACCCAGCCCGCTCCCCAGCCGTCCGATACCAGGGAGACGATAAACACCACAAGCCACATCGCGGTAGTGATATCAACAAACACGTCCCAGGCTTTGGAAATCTGCTGCATCCGCGGCATTACGCATCCTCCATTTCCTGCCTGCGTTCGAGGTAGCGCTCGACTTCAGACTCATACACCCTTTTCCCTTTGGACGCCCCCAGGGTGACCGCGGGCAGTGCGCCGGACTGGATTAGGTTGTACACGTGGGACTTGGAACAATTGAGCCGGCGGCGGACCTGGTCGATGTTCAGCAGCCGGTTTGTGCGGCCCTGCCCGGTATTCTGCAGATCCGGCCGGTTGCGGCTATAGACGAAAGCATGTCGTTGTTCGGTCATGGGACCCCCTTTATCTTCGGTGGTTTCGGATTCGTTCACGGATCGCGGCGGCCCTGTCGCGCGGATTGGCGGATTGGGCCGGCTTTTTGGGCGGCGGGTCTTCGGTGGCCGGCTCGGACAGCAGATGCACGCCGCCGCCGGGCCACTCGGGATCGGCCAGGGCGTGGGCGATCACCTCGCAGTCCAGCAAATGGTTTTCCCGGTATTCCTGCACCCAGGTTTCCTTCCCCTTTTTATCCTGCTTTTTGACTTCCGCCATGATCTGTTTGGCATAATCAGCCTTTGTGTCCGCGTGCAGGTAGGCGGCCATTTGAGCGGTTTCCTCTGTGCCGGCCATGGCCTTTTCCAGCCGGAAATGCACCGTGTCCTTGAGCTTGTCCGTATCCAGGCTGATAATGGACAATCCGCCCGGTATGGACCGGCCCGATGGGGTGTGCTGCAGGGATTTGCCCACCGAAATTTTGCTGGCCAGGCTCTTGGACGCCCCCTTGGTGCCCCATACCTGGCTGCCCCGGCCCACCCGGTTTTCCAGCAGCCAAAGATAAACCTTCTCGGCCGATGAAATCTCCTCCTCGTATTGGCCGCCGCCCGTATCAATCCCGGCCCGCCAGATACGCATGCCCGGCCCGCCGCCGGCCCGTGGGTATTCCCGCATAAACAACAGGTCGTCGATTTCCGCCCAGTAAGACAGAAACCCGTAATGGATCAGCCAGGAAGTATAATCCCGGGCCCAGGCGCGCACTAAAAACCAGAATCCGTATTTTTGCACATCAATGCCGCAGGTCAGGGCCACGGCGGCCGCCGGCACGGTCTGGGGTTTGAGGTTCGGGACCCTGGCTTTTAACACCTGGTCCTCGGTTGTGGTCTTGACCCGAAAAACCCAGGGCTCTGCCTTGTGCTGGGTGATAAAAATCCGCAGTTTGTTGGTGTCTTTCAGTCCGTGCAGAAACGCCGCGGCCACATCAGACAGGGAGATAAACGGTGAATACCAGGACGGCAGATGCAGGGCCACGGACACGGGCCGGTCCGGCGGCTCCGGAAAATCTCCGAACATTGGATGTTTGCCCACAAACGGAACCCATCGGCCGTTTCGGACGGCCACATCCCTGTGATCGTCGGTCCAGCCGATTTCGCAGGATTCGCACACGTACCGGGCCATCTTGCGGCGGGTGACCTTGCGCGGGTCCCGGATTTCCTTTGGCCACTGGATCCGGTCAAATTCCATAAACTGATAATGGCCGCATTTGGGGCACCGGGCCTGGAAGCGGTACAGCACGTCCGCCTCTTCCCGGATCAGCCGGGTGATGGGCGCGGTTTCGTCTTCGGGCGTGGTGTAATACAGCAGCTTCTTTGTGTGCGGGTAGGCGTTGGTCCGAATGTCGCCCAGGTCCAGGTTGATGGGCGGATCGTATTTGTCCACCTCATCGAAAAACATGTACCGGGCCGACTCCGATGCCAGGGCGGAAACAGACGTGGCCCAGGCCAGCATCAGGTCCATGCCGTTTTGAAACTGGATGGAATAATTTGTGGAGTCGGCCACCAGGTCAGAGACGCGCGGGCTGGACTCAATCAAGGGATCAATCTGTTTCTGCTTGATCCGCTTGGTGGTGCCCTCGGTGGACATGACATAAAAGGCCGTGTCCGGATCCTGGTCAATGGCATAGTGCAGGCAGTTTAAAGCCACCTGGGTCTTGCCGGTCTGCGGGGCCCAACACATAAACAGCTTGCGGATCCACGGCCGGTTCCACAAATCCATGGGAAACCGCAGATACTCGGTGTTGCCCGTGTCCCACTGCCCTTTCCAAGGCCCGCGCGTAACCTGCCGGTGCCCATCGGCGTGCTGGGACACCGTGACCTTTTCTTTCTCCTTAAACACCCGGCGCTCAGAGGGTGTAAAGATAAACTCCGGCGCCACGTCTTGGGCTTGGTCTTCTCTTATGTTAACCACTGTCTGAGTCATTAATAAACCTTATCCCTATTGCCACCATGTTTCATTCGAAGGCCTTCCTTCCGAACATCCCTGTACATATCGATATGGCCGCATGCGTTCTTCCAGCAGTCCACGAACAACCATCGCGACCCGTCATAACTTTTCCCGATCCACCGCTTTACGCCCCGTGCGGCCCCGCATTTCGGACACCGGTCCCGGATCATGAACGTGCCCAAGGATATCCCTCTGTGATCATCGCATGTTGGTATCTGTACAATCATAAGCCCTCCGGCATTAATCGTAATTCCATTTTTTTCAGTGCCTTCTTCTCGATCTCGTAGACCAGAGACCGGGACATGCCCATGACGCTGGCAACTTCCCGCTGCGTCATGCCGCCTTGCTCGGCTATTGCCAAAACGCACAAACCTTTCGAGAGATAATGCCTACACGAAGGCCTACACCCATTTATCTTCCGATATTTGCATTGCATCGATACAGATCCCTCCTACTTTAAAACAACATCACTCTGACACTTTCCATGTCTTGGGCTTACTGTAACGGTTCAGCCAGGCTTCCAGGTGCTCCAGGTAAAATTCAATCAGATCAGGCGCCTTTTCCGGATCTCCATCCACGGTCCGGATGATCTCGGAGGCCTGGGCCCGGATGAAATTTTCCATGTCTGAGCGGAACACCTTTGCCCTGGCAGCCAACTCCCGGTCCCATTGATTGCGGTGGACATATTCACCCATCTCAATCTTCGTCTTTGTATCCCAATGCCGGGCCTGGGCCTGGAGCTTTTCCAGGGTGGCCCGGGCGGTTGCCTCCTGAAGCTCATCCAGGTTGCCGGATCCGTCCTTTTTCTCCAGCCACTGCCTGGCATACTTATCCACCATCTTGACCGGGAACGTCCCTTCATCAGCCGGACGCAGCTTGCCTTCCTTTTTATGCTGATACGCCGCGGACTTGCTGATCTTCCATCCAGCCCGGTCCAGATACTCAATAACCGCGGGGATGTTTTTAAGTCCTTTGGTCATGTCAAATATTCAAACTCTATTCGGTTAACCACAGTTTCAGGCTTGCACTTATTGTGGCGGCAAAACATCTCTATAAATTCGTTTGGTGACCATCCTGGAAAACCCTCCTTGATCACGTCAGGCTCTTTGATCGCGCAAAGGGGTTCTGGATCAGCTGAAACAATACGGATCTGATTAATCCGCTTAACCTTTTCTCCTTTTTTCAAGCCCCTTGATTTTTCAACGGCATTAACGATTTCTCCAGGCTTTAAAAACCACCACCCGAGGCGTCGGGTAACCGTCTTGGTTTGGTTTTTCACTTGTTCTGTTGTAATTGCAAAACTCATATTTCTTGGCATGCTACGTCTCCTATCTGCCGGCGCCAAAGCCGAATCGTTTCCCTGTTGCATCCGATGATTTCCGCTATCTCACTGTTCGAATCCCCTCTGGCCATCAAGTAGGCTATCAGGATGATTTCCTGGTAGGTGAGGTTTTTGCCTGCCAAAATGGTGCCGGTTCGCGCGGTAAAGGTTTTCCCACACTCCGTGCAGCAAACCGGCCGGTCCTGCCAAAAACGCGTCGCCTGCCGGCCTGCCAGGCTGGATCCGCAGCACGGGCAAAAAGCCCCGGCCGGATGAAGCCGCTTTAGGATCCACTGCCGGCAAACCTCCGCGTCCAAAAAATTCGGCCCGAAGATTTCGGCCGCGTCGGCAGCCGTGAAAAAATTCAAATTGATTGTGTTTTCGGCAGTTTCCATTTTTCCACCTGTTTATTTTTCCAAAACCTCTGACAACTCGCGCTGCACGAAACCGTATTAGACCAGGCCGCCGGAAGGACCCGTTAATGATAACCGGGATGATCCTCGATCGATATCAAACCGCGGTGCATGAGAAATTCAATATCGTCGACAGCACGGGCAAACAGTTCAAGTGCCTGGCCGGCGATATCCATGCGGTCTTCATCCTCCGGGTCAAGGGGCGGGGCAAAATGCATGTATACCTCGTTGTCCCTGCGCACGATCCGGATGC
The DNA here is from genome assembly GCA_021737545.1 of Desulfobacteraceae bacterium. Taxonomy (GTDB): domain Bacteria; phylum Desulfobacterota; class Desulfobacteria; order Desulfobacterales; family Desulfosalsimonadaceae; genus Desulfosalsimonas. Next base: position 118 of record JAIPDT010000169.1, on the reverse strand, counting down.
CGTGATCCTGGTGTTGCCTAAGGAAATCCGACAAAGCCACCACCCTGGGAAAGTCGCGCCACGGGGCGGACACGGTTTGAACGGACCGCGGCACAGCGGGGGAGGCTTGATCTTGTTC
>JAIPDT010000168.1 GCA_021737545.1 Desulfobacteraceae bacterium | reverse complement strand
ACCTTTATTGCGCAAACCGGGGAGGAAGCCCTGGAATTTTTAAAGGAACACCCCATAAACGTTATGATTACGGATATCATGTTAAGCGGTATAAACGGTCTTGAACTTACAGAGACCGTAAAAAAAAGGTATGATACCGCGGTAATCATTATGACAGGCTTTATAGATGATTATTCCTATGAAGAGGCGATACGCAAGGGCGCAGATGAATTCGTGCTAAAGCCCGTGCAGTTCGAAGAACTGCGGCTTCGGTTAAAACGCCTCATCAAGGAACGGCACATGGAGCATGAACGTATACAGATGCTCGAGACGTTAAAGAAGCTTTCCATTACAGACGATCTTACAAGGCTTTATAATTCCAGGCACTTCTATTATAAGCTGGAAAGAGAAATCAACCGGCACAGCAGATACAAACACCCGCTTTCCCTGCTCCTGCTGGATATCGATTTTTTCAAGGCCTATAACGACAAATACGGGCACCTGGAAGGCGATCGTATTCTTTCGAGCCTCGGCAAGCTTATTGCAGAAAGCATACGCACCATGGATACCGCCTACAGATACGGCGGAGAGGAATTTACCGTGATCCTGCCTGAAACCGATTCCGAATCAGCGCTCAGGCTCGGAGAAAGAATCATGAGCGGGGTTAAGTCGAAAAATCCCGCACCTCTTGAACAGGCCGCTCCCATCACATTAAGCGTCGGGGTTACTCAGTATAAAGCCGGAGAATCCATAACCGAATTTGTCAAACGGGCGGACAGGGCCATGTATATGTCCAAGGAAAAGGGAAGAAACCGGATTTCTCTGCTGCCGCCCTGATTTGATCCCGGATTTTCATTGCAGTTTACCATGGCTGCTCGATAAGGACTTTAAGATACAGGTCCCCTTTTTTTCCCTGCCGGTCTTGTTTTCCCATGCCCTTAAGCCTTAAAACGCTTCCGTCATGAGTGCCCGGCGGGATCACCACCCGATACATCCGGTTGCGAACCCCCTGAGGTATGTTTACCAGCTTGCGTGCTCCGGCTGCGGCTTCATAAGGGGTCACCTGTAATGTTTCGTACAGGTCAAGAGAATTCCGGCCTGCAGACGGCCGGATCAGCTGGAGCCTGTCGCTTGTTTTGCGCCGGATGCCTCCGCGATGGTAGCCCTGCTCGGTGCGGTCAGAGGGGAAAAAACCGAACATTTTCAATGCAACCACCCCGAAAACAAACCCTCCGATATGCGCCCACCAGGCAATACCGGTCTGCTGAGCCTGAGCGCCCGCTGCATTGAGCAGTTGGAGGAAAAACCACAGCCCCAGGAAAAAAAAGGCCGGTATATGAACAAAAAAAGGGATAAAAAATATGGGGATCAGGGTTAAAATCCGCGAATGCGGGTAAAGGATAAAATAGGCTCCCATTACTCCGGCAATCGCCCCGCTTGCCCCAATAACCGGCGTGGTTGATGTGGGGTTTAAAAATAAATGAAACAGGCCTGATACCAGGCCGGCGGCGATATAAAAAAGAAGAAAATACGCGGATCCGAGATGATCCTCCACGTTGTCTCCGAAAATATAAAGGCTCCACATGTTGAAAATAAGGTGGAAAAAACCTCCGTGGAGAAACATAAATGACAAAAGGGCAAAAATCTGCTGACCCAACGTAAAATGGGCGGCCACTTCGCCCACGGTATATCGGGCCGGAACAAGACCGTAGATCAGTATGAACTCCCGGGCCTCTCCGGGCCCGTGGCCGAGCTGCACCAAAAAAACCAGAACGTTTACACCTATCAGGGCATAGGTTACAAGCGGGTAGTGCCTTGCCGGAATAGTGTCACGAATCGGTATCATTCGGGTGCCCTGGGGGGATTTTTTTCAATCCCCTAAAAAATGACTATTTCAGCGGCGCAATATCCATGTTCAAATCAACCGACCGGGCTGCATGGGTAAGGCCGCCGGAAGAAACAATATCCACGCCGGCCGCCACCAGGCGCTCGAGCCGTCCGGGATCGACTCTGCCCGAGACCTCAATTGCAGCCTTTTTGCCTATTATTTCCACAGCCCTTGCAATATCATCCCGGCCCATATTATCAAGCATTATCACATCCGCGCCGGCTGCCAGAGCCTCTCTGACCTGCTCCAGATCTTCTGTCTCCACTTCTATGAGTATAAGATGGGAGACATGATCGCGGACTTTTTTTATTGCAGACTCTATGCCGCCGCAAGCCGCGATGTGGTTGTCCTTGATCAATACCCCGTCATAGAGTCCCATCCGGTGGTTAAAAGCCCCGCCTATCCGTACCGCGTATTTTTCAAGAACCCTCCAGCCGGGAGTAGTCTTTCTGGTATCCGTAAGCCGGACTCCGGAACCTGAGATGGTGTCTGCATAAGCGCGCACATGGGTGGCAATGCCGGAGAGGCGCTGAAGAAAATTAAGAGCCGTACGTTCGCCTGTTAACAGTGCCCGCATGTTCCCGGTCAGCTCGGCAACACAGGTTCCCGCCTCTATCCGGTCTCCGTCTGCCGCCCGTGCGTAAAATGAAATCCGATTATCGAGCTTTTCGTATACCCGCCCGACCAGATCCAGCCCTGCGAGTACAAGAGGTTCCTTTGCAAAGATCCGGGCCCTCCCGGAAAGTTCTTCCATTGATAGTGCTTCCGTGGTGATATCTCCGTGACCTATGTCCTCGTCCATGGCCAGCTCGATCAGCCGGTCCACATGCGCCGTGATCGGGATTTTACGTGAAGCAATGCTCATGTCTACACCGATTCCAGGGATTTTATCTTTTCTCTGTTGCTCTTTAACTTCTCTATTTTTTCAACCCCTTCGGTATACTGATCGCGCACTTTCTCGATTACCGACTGCGGGGCCTTGGACAAGAAACCCGGGTTTTCCAGTTTTTTGGACAAACCCGCCATTTCTTTATCCAGCTTGGCGATCTCCTTGTCCAGGCGCTGTATCTCTTTTGAAAAATCGATTACTTCCCCGAGATAGACCGAAACTGCGGCATCCCCCACAATGGCTGTGGCGGTTCCCTTTGGCTTCGCGCCCGCGCCTTCTATGTCCAGGTCCCGGATACGGGCGAGTGTTGAAATCATTTCCCGATGGGCATCCACGGTTTTCCGGATTTCCAAAGGATCTGCCTGTACCAGCACTGAAAGAGTGGTTGAGGGTGCAATATTCATTTCCCCGCGGATGTTTCTCACGGCTGTGACAATACCCATTATAAGCTCCATGTCAGTCTCTGCCTTTGTATCCACGGAAATTTCCTGATACCCGGAATCCGGGCCCGGAATCCGCGCGGTCATAATCGAGTCGTCGGTGCCTGCAAGCTTGTGCCAAATTTCTTCGGTCACAAACGGAATAAAGGGATGCAGGAGAATCAGGGTGTCATGGAGCACCCGCCACAGGGTCGCCCTGGCGGCAAGGGCCGCGGTTTCATCGTGTTTGCCGTATAAAGCCGGTTTTGCCGCCTCCAGGTACCAGTCGCAGAATTCGTGCCACACAAACTGGTACAAAGCATTTGCCCCGTCATTGAAATGATAATTGTCAACAGCGTTTTTGACATCTTCTGTTACGCGCGTAAGCCTCGAAAGAATCCAGCGGTCGGGCAGAGAAAGCGATTGCTTTTCAAATTGCGGATATGGTTCGGCTATATGCATGAAGGCAAACCTGGCCGCATTCCACAGCTTGTTTATAAAGTGGCCGTAGCCCTCGATTCTTTTCTCGGAAAGCTTGATATCCCTTCCCTGGGCGGCAAAGGCGGCCAGGGTGAATCTGAGGGAATCGGTGCCGTAGTTTTCGATTACGTCCATGGGATCTATGACATTTCCGGATGATTTGCTCATCTTTTTGCCGTCCTCGTCCCTGACCAGGGCATGCACGTAAACGTCTTTGAACGGAATCTCGCCCATGAAATAAATGCCCATCATCATCATGCGGGCCACCCAGAAAAACAGAATGTCAAAGCCGGTAACCAGCACCGAGGTAGGATAAAATGTTTCAAGCAGCTTTGTCTTGCCGGGCCAGCCCATGGTGGAAAACGGCCAGAGTGCGGAGCTAAACCAGGTATCGAGCACGTCCGGGTCCCTTGCAAGGCTTGCAGAGCCGCAGGCCGGACACTTTGAGGGATCATCCATAGAAACTATTAGCTCTCCGCAGTTTTCACAGGTCCAGGCGGGTATCTGATGCCCCCACCAGATCTGCCTGGAGATGCACCAGTCGCGGATGTTTTCCATCCAGTTAAAATAGTCGTTTTCCCATTTCTCGGGTATTATCCGGGTTTGCCCCTGTTGAATCGCCTCAATTGCTTTTTGGGCCAGGGGGCCGGTTTTAACAAACCATTGCCTGGAAAGATTCGGCTCCACCACTGTATCGCACCTGTAACAATGCCCCACGCTGTGGGTGTAATCCTGGATCTTTACCAGCAGCCCCTGTTCTTTTAGAGCCTCTACAACTGCATCCCTGCACCCGAACCTGTCCATGCCGGCAAACTCGCCGGCTTCTTTTGTCATTACTCCGTTGTCGTCAATGACCTTGATGCGCGGCAAGCCGTGTCTTTCTCCCACAACAAAGTCGTTTGGATCGTGGGCGGGAGTGATTTTAAGAGCGCCGGTGCCGAATTCCATATCCACGTATTCATCCCGGATTACAGGTATTTCGCGGCCTGTTAAGGGAAGTTCCACCCGGTCTGCTAAAATATCCCGGTAGCGTTTATCCCCGGGGTGGACTGCAAGCGCGGTGTCTCCGAGCATGGTTTCCGGCCGCGTGGTTGCCACCACTGCTCCGCCCTGCCCGTTTACGTAAGGATAACGGATATGATAGAGACGGCCCTCGCATTCTTTATGCTCAACCTCTATTTCTGCAAGGGCTGTACTGCACCTGGGACACCAGTTTATAATATAGTTGCCCCTGTAGATTAAGCCCTGCTCAAACAACTCCACAAAAACCTTGCGCACGGCCTGCGACAATCCGTCGTCCATGGTAAAGCGTTCCCGTGTCCAGTCACATGAAGCGCCAAGAGATTTTAACTGCCTGATAATGGCGCTGCCGTATTTTCTGCGCCATTCCCAGACCGCTTCAACAAAGTCGGCTCTGCCCATTTTGTGCCGGTCCACACCTTCCGCCGCAAGCTGACGTTCCACAACGTTCTGAGTGGCAATGCCGGCATGATCGGTTCCCGGCAGCCAGAGCACATTGTCACCGCAAAGTCTTCTGTACCGGCAAAGGATATCCTGCAGGGTAATGTTTAACGCATGGCCCATGTGCAGTACACCTGTAACATTGGGGGGGGGAATGACTATTGAAAAAGGTTTTTTGTCCGAATCTTTTTCGGCTGTAAACAACCCCTGTTCTTCCCAGTATGCATACCAGCGATTTTCGACCTCCCGAGGCTGATATCCCTTGTTCAGATTTTCATCATTCATTTTCTTAAAGCTCCAACTCCCTTGCTCTGCATTAGAATCAAAAAAATGGGGATCCCTGATAAATCCCCATCTTTGAAGGCAAACTTTGTCTCTTTTCTCCGGCGGACCCGCCTAAACGGCAGTCGCCTCCTGCGTTATTTACCGGCACTGCGATTGAGGATAAATTCCTTGAGAGTTTCGATATCTTCAGACACCTTCCGCCTGATCATTTCATCGATAAGGCTTTCAATCCGTTCTCTGTATTTTCTTTCCACCACCCGCTCCAGGGCGGCTTCCAACTGTTGATCACTAATAGAGACTTCGCGGGAATCTACCGGTTCTGCCACCGGTTGATCCAGCTCGATAAAGTCATTTGTCGATTCTTCTTTCGTGGAAAAGTAATTATCCAGCTCGCTTTCGATTTTTTCTTCCGGGCCGATTTCGGAAGATTTATGCGAAACCGCCTGCTCTTCTGTAAGCTCAATCGGCCGCGATTCTTCGTCCGTTCCCGGCGTAACCCCGG
>JAIPDT010000167.1 GCA_021737545.1 Desulfobacteraceae bacterium | reverse complement strand
CTTGGCTGATCGGCGGTACGAAAAAGGAGTTTCCTCGCTCCAGGAGCCTCCCGGAGTCTCAATTTCCGCTCGGAAACCCGCTTTTCCGCACCGCCGTCAGGGCAACGAAGTGCAATTTCGTGAGAGCGCAAAAAAAGGACTTCCCTGGAAGTCGATTTCTTCGCTCCGTGATCATTTTGAGCGCTGATAAATCAGTCTGCTAAATTTCTCAAACTCGGGCTTGCGCCCTCAAACAATGAGAAATTTTTACGCAGCCAAATTTATCAGCTTAATCTCAAAATGCTCAAATGTCGCTCAGAAACAACTTTTTACGATTCTATCAACAATAAGCGGGCAAGGTTAGCTGCGTCAAGCCGTTTTTCCCGGGAGCCTTTGAATTATAGCTTGAACACACCTCCTGCATATGATTTAATTCTAATAAAATAGATGAAACCGTAAAAAGCAATCTACATAGTCGCGACGGTATTTTTGCGTAAAAGGAAGCCCTGCGGTCGGGGTCAAAATGATAACTAACCCCCGGGTCACGGATCACTTAACACTTAACACTAAAACGATTTGCTTATGACACAGACATCTTCCGGTGAACTGGCCGTGGAAATCGGCGGCATACATCTTAAAAATCCGGTTATGACGGCTTCCGGCACCTTTGGCTACGGCCTTGAATTTGCGGAATTGGTGGATTTAAACAGTCTGGGCGGAATTGTTGTAAAGGGGCTTTCGCTCAAGCCCGCAGCCGGAAATTCTCCGCCCAGGATCGTTGAGACCGCCTCGGGCATGTTAAATGCAATAGGTCTTGAAAACATCGGCATAGATTCCTTTATCCGGGACAAACTGCCCGGCCTTGGCGCTTATGACACCCCGGTTTTCGTAAATATTTATGCAGAAACCGTAGAAAAATACGCGGAGCTCGCATCCCGCATTGATACAGTGGAGCAAATCGCGGGCATTGAGGTAAATATTTCATGTCCGAATGTCAGGGCGGGCGGCGTAGTTTTCGGGGTGGACCCAGAGGCCGCCGGCAGAGTGGTCGAAGCCGTGCGGCAAAGAACTGAAAAGCCCGTTATGGTAAAGCTTTCCCCGAATGTTTCGGATATAGCGGGCATGGCTCAAAGAGTGGAAGAAGCGGGCGCGGACGCCGTATCCCTGATAAACACCATTACCGCAATGGCGGTCGATATTAATACCCGACGTCCCAGGCTCGGCAATATTACGGGCGGCCTGTCCGGGCCCGCCATCAAGCCGGTGGCTCTTCGCATGGTCTGGCAGGCGGCCTGTGCTGTGAGGATTCCGGTGGTCGGCATAGGCGGAATCATGACGACAGAAGATGTGCTCGAATTTATGATTGCCGGCGCAACAGCGGTTCAGATCGGCACGGCCAATTTTGTCAATCCGCGCGTGTCCATGGAAATCATCGACGGCCTTGCCCGGTACGTAAAGGAAAACAACATTGGAAACATCCGGGATATCGTGGGCACTTTAAAAACCTGAGGTTGTAAAAAGGGGACGGACTTCAAGTCCGTCCCCTTTTTAAAGTGAATCCGCCTTTCTGGCAGGGTTGTTCTTTAAATATTCAAGCCTGTTTAATCCGTTTATATAGGCATATGCACTTGCGGTAATAATATCCGGATCCGCCCCTCTGCCCAGGGCGATCACGTCGTTTTCTTTGAGCCTAACTGTTACTTCGCCCTGTGCGTCTGTACCTCCTGTAAGTGCGTTTACAGAAAAGCGCAGCAGTGAGCATTGTGTTTCCGTGAGCCGGGAAATGGCGTTAAATGCCGCGTCAATGGGGCCGTTGCCGCTGTCCGTGCAGGCCTTTTCCTCTCCGTCTATCATCATTTTCACGGTGGCAGTGGGCATTACCGTGGTCCCTGCATTAACGTGTAAGTAGGTAAGCGAGTATAGTTCCGCTGTTCGCAGCACCCCTTCATTGACCAGGGCCTCCAGATCCTCGTCTAGCACGACTTTCTTTTTATCCGCCAGTTCCTTGAATTTTTGGAACACCAGCTTGAGTTCTTCTTCTGAAAGGTCGTAGCCTATGTTCTTTAGATGCTTGTGCAGTGCGTGCTTGCCAGAGTGTTTGCCCATTACCAGCCTGCTGGTGGTCAAACCTATATTTTCCGGCTTCATGATTTCATAAGTCATTGGATTCTGGAGCATACCATGCTGATGAATGCCTGCTTCGTGGGCAAAAGCGTTTGCTCCCACGATTGCCTTATTGGGCTGGATCATCATGCCGGTAATCATGCTTACCAGTCTGCTTACCCGGTATATGCGGGTGGTTTCAATCCCGGTGGTCACAGGGAGGTAGGTGGGCCTGGTGTTGATAGTCATCACCAGCTCTTCTAAAGACGTGTTGCCGGCTCGTTCGCCGATGCCGTTTATGGTTACTTCCGCCTGCCTTGCGCCGTTTTCAATTGCAGCCAGGGTGTTTGCAGTGGCCAGGCCAAGATCGTTGTGGCAGTGTACGCTTAAAACCGCCTTGTCGATATTGGGGGTGTTTTTGCGGATATATGCCACGAGTTGCCCGAATTCGCCCGGAATTGCATAGCCTACAGTATCCGGGAGATTTATCGTTTTTGCGCCCGCCTCAATGACGGCCTCAAATATTTTGCACAAAAAGTCCGGATCGCTCCTTGAGGCGTCTTCTGCTGAAAATTCAATATTGCCGGTGTAACCGCATCCGTATCTTACGGCATCTACGGCGCTTTTTAGCACCTGTTCCCGGGACATGTTGAGCTTATACTCCATGTGAATGTCGGAGGTGGCCAAAAAGATGTGTATCCTCGGCCTGGCTGCCTGGCTGACCGCCTTCCATGCCCGGTCGATATCATGGACCGAAGCCCTGGCCAGGGCCACGACCTCCGAATTGGTAATCTTTTTGGCTATTTCGGAAACCCCCTCAAAATCGCCTTCGGAGGAGGCGGGAAATCCGGCTTCTATGGCATCGACTCCCAGTTTTTCCAACTGGGTGGCAATGCGCACCTTTTCGGCCGTATTCATGCTGGCTCCGGGCGATTGCTCCCCGTCGCGCAGTGTGGTGTCAAATATGTATACTTTTTCTTTCATGATGCGGGCACTCCTTGATGCTTTATTGAGTCCGGCTGCTTCCGTTCGTGGCCTTTGCCAGTTTGTACTGAAAACTGTCTGCCAGGGCCTGCCAGCTTGCCTCTATAATGTCTTCAGAGACCCCGATTGTACTCCAGATGGCCTCTTCATCCCTGGATTCGATCAGTACCCGAACCTTGGAGGCAGTGCCTTCGCGTCCGTCCAATACCCGGACTTTGAAATCCACCAGGTGCACCGGGTCAAGCACATGGCCATACAGGTTGTTCAAAGCTTTTCTCAAAGAATTGTCAAGTGCGCTTACAGGCCCGTGTCCTTCTGCGGCGGTTATTTCCTCGATTCCCTCTACGTTGATTTTGATAACGGCATGAGAATAACACGGCCGGTCTTTTTCCTTTTCCACGGTCACGCGGAAGGACTCGAGCTCAAAACAGGACCTGAATTGCTCGGTAAGTTTTTCCATGAGAATCCGCAGAGATCCGTCTGCTACGTCATACTGGTAACCTTCCTGTTCCAGGCGTTTTACAGTGTTGATGATTTCCGAGTAATCATAGCCGTTTTCATCCACGGGAAAGCCCAGTTCTTTCGCCTTATACTTGATATTGCCTTTGCCGCCCTGGTCTGATATCAGGACACGTCTTTTGTTTCCCACCAGTTCGGGCTGTATGTGTTCATAAGAGCGGGGCTCTTTCATAATTGCATCCGCATGAAGCCCGCCTTTGTGGGTAAACGCGCTCTTACCCACAAAAGGCCGGCTGTTTACCGGAGTCATGTTCGCGGTTTCACTTACATAAAGCGAAACTTTCTGCAATTTGGCAAGATTTTCATCCGATATACAGGAATACCCCATTTTTAATTTGAGGATCGGAATTATCGAGGTCAAATCCGCATTGCCGCACCGTTCTCCGTATCCGTTGATGGTTCCCTGAACGATCGTGGCCCCTGCGCGCACGGCAATGATGCTGTTTGCCACGGCCAGGTTGGAGTCGTTGTGAGTATGAATCCCCAAACTTACATTCCGATCCGTGGCTTTTCCAATTACAGCCTTGATTTTTCCGATAATCTCTTCGATTTCATGGGGAAGTGTTCCGCCGTTGGTGTCGCAGAGAACAACTGAATCCGCCCCCCCGTTTACCGCCGCCTCGATTGTGCGAATCGCGTAATCGGGATTTTCCTTGTATCCGTCGAAAAAATGCTCGGCATCGTAGTGCACCTCGAGGCTGTGCTTTTTCAGATACGCCACAGAGTTGCGGATCATCTCCTCGTTGTCCTCAAGCGGGATCCCCAGAATTTTAGTTACGTGGAGATCCCAGCTTTTACCCACAATAATGCCCGCCGGCGCCTTGCTTTCAACCACGGCCTGAAGCTGCCGGTCGTCTTGCGGGGCGGCGCCGTGTTTATGCGTGGAGCAGAACGCCACCATTTTCGCATGGTTGAACGGCTCCTTTGCGGCCATCAGGAAAAATTCCCAGTCCTTGGCAGATGTTCCGGGCCATCCCCCCTCGATGTAATGAATTCCCATATCATCGAGTTTTTTGGCGATCTTGAGCTTGTCCAGGGCGGTAAAGCTGATCTTTTCGCCCTGGGTGCCGTCTCTTAGCGTGGTGTCGTATATTTTTACGGATTTCATGGAAATTATCTCTTATTTCGATATTCGGATTTCGGGTTTTATTTTTTACTTCGCCTCTCCGGCCGAAGGGAGCGTACTGTTGTGCCTGCTTTCCACATTTCGGAATTTTTTATGGCGCCGAGTTCCTTGTTCAGTTTTTCCCTGTAATCAGGGGTGCTGTTTGCCTCAATGACACGCTGGGTCTCTTTTCCGGAAGCGACACTTTCATAAAGGTTTTCAAACAAAGGAGTTACAGTATCACGGAATTTCGGGGCCCAGTCCAGTGCGCCTCTCTGGGCAGTGGTACTGCAGTTGGAAAACATCCAGTCCATGCCGTTTTCATCCACCAGCCGGATCAGGCTCTGGGTTAATTCCTCCACGGTTTCGTTGAATGCTTCACTGGGGGAATGGCCGTGGCTGCGAAGCGTATTGTACTGTGCTTCCATTACGCCCGCCAGGCATCCCATCAGAACGCCACGTTCGCCGGTAAGATCGCTGAAAACCTCTTTTTCAAAGGTGGTGGGAAAAAGATAGCCGGATCCTATGGCGATGCCCAAAGCAAGGGTGCGCTCTCTGGCTCTGCCGGTATAATCCTGGTGTATGGCAAAGCTGGAGTTAATCCCGCGTCCTTCCAGGAAGTTGTTTCGAACGCTTGTGCCCGATCCCTTGGGCGCCACCAGGATCACATCGGCAAAGTCAGGCGGGATCACCCCGGTCTGCTCCTTGTAGACAATGGAGAATCCGTGGGAGAAATACAGGGCGTCGCCTTCATTCAGACATTCCTTGACCTTTGGCCAGGTTGCCACCTGTCCGGCATCCGAGAGAAGTTCTTTGATAATGGTGCCGCGTTTTGCAGCCTCTTCGATCGGAAAAAGGGTCTCTCCGGGCACGAATCCGTCGGAGACAGCCTTTTCCCAGTATTCGTCTCCTTCAAGCTGGCCCACGATCACCGACAGGCCGTTGTCCCTTAGGTTAAGCGCCTGGGCAGGGCCCTGCACTCCGTAGCCGAGCACCACGATGGTCTCGTCTTTTAAGACCTCCCTGGCCTTATCCATGGTAAATTCGTCAGAGGTTATTACTTCTTCTTCCACGCCGCCAAAATTCAACTTTGCCATTTTTCATTACCTCCATTTGTTTTAAAGTTATAATCGTTTTAAACTGTTAAGGTTGATGGCTTCGTAAAAAGTCCAATATCTGCGTTGCGCTGCATACCTTCGGAATTTCACGTACGATTAAGTACGCTGCATTCCTCGGTATTTGCGCGCCTTGATCTTGAACTTTTTACTTTGCCATCCCAAAATTGACT
>JAIPDT010000166.1 GCA_021737545.1 Desulfobacteraceae bacterium | reverse complement strand
CTGTATTCATCGACCTCCGCGGACCGATCATCCTGCTCGCCAAGTTCCTTGTGTATCGCCCGCACCTGCTCTCTCAAAAAATAATCGCGCTGATTCTTGGATATCTCGTCGCGCACGTTTGACTGGATCTTGGCCTGGACCGTGGACAACTCCACTTCCCGGGCAAGATAATTATTGACCTGTTTGAGCCGCTCAATAGGATCTTCGAGTTCCAGCAGCCCCTGGGCCTCTTCGGTCTTTAACTTAAGATTTGAGGATACCAGATCCGCAAGTCTTCCCGGCTGCTCGATTTCTTCTAAAAGCATGCCGATTTCTCCGGTATACTCGCCCTTTATGTTTAAAATTTTCTCGCAGTTTTCCCGCACGTTGCGCATCAGGGCCTGCTGCTCCAGGTCGATCTTATCAACCGAAGCATCCGGGATCGAATTTATGGAAACCCGGTAAAACGTCTTTTTATTGATAAACCGTTTGACTCTGGCCTTTTCAATGCCGTGGACCAGGACTTTGAAGTGGCCGTCCGGCAGCTTCAGCATTCTCAGGATACGGCAAACCGTCCCTACCCGGTAGATTTCCTTGGGCTTGGGATCTTCCGCCATCGGATCCTTCTGAGCCGCCAGGAAAATCAGGCGGTTTTCCCGCATTCCGTCCTCGATTGCGCGCATGGACGCATCCCGCCCGATATAAAGCGGCAGTACCATGTCCGTAAAAATAACCACATCCCGTACCGGCAGAATCGGGAGTTGTCCGGGTATTTCGATTTCCTCGTCATCGTCAATGAATCGGGTCAGGTCTTCCTTATCGGTTTCAGCCATTGTTGCTCCTAATAAAATATTTAATATCTGTTTGTTTGCAGTAATTGGGTATGCTACAAGGTCATCTTAACGTTTAACGTATTATTAAGCAAGGTGCCGGCCATGTCAAATCCGATTCTTTTGTTTGTTGTATTTTGTACGGGCCTCTGCATAGGCAGTTTTCTAAACGTATGCATCAGCAGAATACCCCGGGGTGTTTCTATTATCAGCCCGGGCTCGCGGTGTCCCGCCTGCGGCCATCCCATCCGGTTCTATGACAACATACCGGTAATCAGTTTTCTGCTGCTCGGCGCCAGATGCAGAAACTGCAAGAGCTTGATAAGCATTAGGTATCCCGCCGTAGAATTGCTGACAGGGGCGATGGCATGCTTCGTTGTTTTAAAGTACGGTCCCGGCATCCCGGCTCTGATCTATTTTCTGTTCATTGCATCTCTTATGGTGATGGCGTTTATTGACCTCGACTGCCGTATTATTCCCGACCGGATCAGCCTGACCGGAATCGTCGCCGGACTTGCCGTCTCGCCGTTTTTGCCGGAAATCACCTTTACCGAATCCCTGATCGGGGCCGCTGCGGGAGGAGGCTCCCTTTTTGCCGTGGCCATGGGCTATTACCTGATTACCCGTAAAGAAGGGATGGGCGGCGGCGATATAAAGCTTCTGGCAATGATAGGGGCTTTTACCGGATGGCAGGGGATTATATTTACGATTTTTGTCGCTTCGGCCGTCGGCACGGTCGTCGGCCTTGTTCTAATGGCCTCTGCAGGCAAAAACATGAAGTTCGCCGTACCCTTCGGCCCCTTTTTGTCCTTGGCGGCGGTGGTTTACCTGTTTTTTGGACAAAGCCTTATCCATTGGTATTTATTCGGAATCAGACCATATTAAAGTAATACGCAACCGGCGGCAACAAACGAAAATCATCAAAACATGCTTGACACAACGGTTTTGCACAAGTAAATTTGGTAAAAAATCGGCACCCCCGTTATCGTCTTATCTGTCAGGTTCATTAAGGCAGATGAACCCCCAAATATTAACCAGCAAACGAAAGGAGTCATGCAGTGAACAAGGCAGATTTAGTCAACGAAGTGGCAAAAGTCGTAAGCACCAAGAAAGAGGCTCAGGCAGCGGTGGACTGCGTTTTACAGACCGTCACCAAGGCATTGTCCAAGGGCGACAGTGTAACCCTGGTGGGATTCGGCACTTTTAAGCCGGTCAAACGTGAAGCCCGTACAGGTCGAAATCCGCAAACCGGAGCTCCGATCCGCATCAGTGCCCGTAAAGTGCCCAAATTTACCCCCGGCAAAGGATTAAAAGATGCGCTGAGCTAAACTAGCGCTTCCCACGCATCCGGTCCGTCCACAAAAAGGCAGCACGCGGTTTTAATATATCGCATGCTGCCTTTTACCAGATCTCTTTATCTTCAAAGCAGGGACTAGCAGGTACCTCCCCCGCAAGTGGAACACCCCTGCCCCATTTGCATATTGGAATTAATGGAGAAGCCGAACCCGGTAAAATCGATCTTTATGGGGCTTGCTTCCGCCAGAAAGTCCTTATTGGCGATAAACTTAAAATCGTTTACTTCGTATACCTCGTCTGATTCGTTTGGTTCATCCAGAACCATTGCCAATGAAGGCCCGCCTCAGCCACTCGGATTCAGAAGAATTCTTATAGGCCGGACGGTCTTGTCCTGGAAAAATTCCGCAATTTTATCATATGCGGCATCAGTAACTTCGATCATGTTTAGACCTCCTTGGAATATATAAATTGAAAAACACCCTCCAATGCTTTCTATCGAGGGATTCTAAAACTAGACACGTTTTTGATTGTTGTCAATAAAAAAGGTGAAAGGGGAAAGGTGAAAGGTGAAAGGGGAAAGAAAGCCCCGCTCTCAAAGTTTTTACGCAACCAGCAATTCCCGGTGAATTCTTCAAGTCGCAGGAATCGGGATTAATGAAGTTCCTTTTCTGATATTTTCTCGCAGTTTGATCGAAATCGGGATCGGGATCGGAGTCGATTTCGATACCGATCCAGATAAGACTGCACCAGCATAACAACAACCTGATAAATAATTATTCACCGGCAATTGCTGTTACGCAACAGTCTTTCTTGACTTAAAAAAGGCCCTCTGCTATCTGAATCGGAACCGTAAACAAACAGAAACAACAAAAGAAACGAAAGGATGTATCATGGAGCGAACCCTCTCAATAATCAAGCCGGACGGCGTAAGCCGGGGTCTTGTCGGCGAAGTTATAAAGCGTTTTGAGCAAAACGGCATCAGGATTGTCGCCATGAAGATGCTGCAAATGAGCAAGCAGCAAGCACAGGGATTTTATGCAGTGCACAGAGACAGACCGTTTTTTGACAGCCTGACCGATTTTATGTCCTCAGGGCCCATCGTGGCCATGGTGCTCGAAGCAGAGGGCGTTATCGGGAAAAACAGGACCCTGATGGGTGCCACCGATTACAAGGAAGCCGCAGAAGGTACAATCAGGCGCGACTTTGCCACCGACATTGAAAAAAACATAGTGCACGGCTCTGATTCCCCCGAAACCGCAGAATTCGAAATAAACTATTTTTTCAATAAATTTGAGTTTATAAATTAAACCGAAACTTTAAGTTTATACAATCACCGACTCTGACTCCGATTTTGATAAACCCGCTTCCAAATCGAAATCGGGGTCAGGATCGAGGCTTCCTTGCAAGAAGAAGGTTCAAGCCTGCGGCTTGAACCTTGAGCCTTGAACCTTAAAGCTTTGTCCTTGAAGCTTGCAGCTTAAAGCTCTACTCTTCCTTGCCTTTTAACACCGACAAAAACGCGTTCTGAGGAATCATGACCTCGCCCGCCATTTTCATCCGCTTTTTCCCTTTTTTCTGCTTTTCCAGCAGCTTGCGTTTGCGGGTGACGTCACCGCCATAGCATTTTGCGGTCACGTCCTTGCGATAAGCGTTGATGGTCTCCCTTGCAATCACCTTGGCCCCTATGGCGCCCTGAACGGCGATTTTAAACATGTGCCGCGGGATTTCCTCCTTTAAATTCTCACAGGTCTGCCTGGCTCTTTGAACGGCCTTGTCCCTGTGCACGAGCTGGGAAAGAGCATCCACTCGTTCCCCGTTTATAAGGATATCAAGACGAACAATATCTGATTCTCTGTATTCGAGCATTTCATAGTCAAAGGATCCGTATCCCTGGGTTACGGTCTTTAAGCGGTCATAAAAATCATATACCACCTCGGCAAGCGGCATCTCAAAAATCAGTTCCATCCTGCCGCTGCCGAAGTACTGGTAGTTGGAATTTATCCCGCGGCGCTCCAGGCACAGTTGCATAACCTGTCCCATGTATGTATCAGGGGTTATAATCGAGGCCCTGATAAACGGTTCCCGCACGTAAGCAATGGAGACCTGATCCGGAAAATGTGCGGGATTTTCAATTATTTTAGTAGTGCCGTCGTTTAAAACGATTTCATACTGCACAGACGGTGCGGTAATAATTAAAGACAGGTTGTATTCACGTTCCAGACGGGCCTGGACTATCTCCAGGTGCAGCAGACCCAGAAATCCGCATCTGAACCCAAAGCCCAGGGCGGCCGAGGTGTCCTTTTCATAGACCAGGGAAGCGTCGTTTAGCTTCAGTTTGTCCATTGCTGCGGCCAGATCCTGGTATTCATCAGTGTCGACCGGATAAATAGATGAAAACACCACCGGTTTCGGCTCCTTGAATCCGGGCATGGGATTTGCACACGGCCGGTCTTTTAAAGTAATCGTATCACCGGAACGGGTATCGCTTACTGTTTTTATCCCTGCAATCATATAGCACACACGGCCTGCTGAGATCTTCTGCTGGGGCACGCGCTTTATTTGGAAGATGCCGACTTCCTCCACTGTATATTCGGCCCGGTTGGACATAAACATTACCCTGTCTCCCGGTTTTATGACACCGTCAAACACCCGGAAATGTACAATTGTTCCCCGGAACGGATCATAGCTGGAGTCGAATATCAGGGCCTTTGCAGGTGCCTCGATATCTCCTTTCGGCGGGGGCAGCCGATTGACAATGGCCTCCAGGATTTCTTCTATGCCTGTCCACTCCTTGGCCGAGGCCAGTATAACGGTGTCCGGATCAAGGCCTAGTTCGTCGTCAATCTGGGCCAGGACCTTGTCAATATCAGCAGAAGGCAGGTCGATTTTGTTTATCACAGGGATAATTTCAAGCTCGTTTTCCATGGCCAGAAACAGATTGGCAATGGTTTGGGCCTCCACTCCCTGACTGGCGTCGATTAGCAGCAAGACTCCCTCGCACGCTGCAAGAGCCCTGGATACCTCATAGGAAAAATCCACATGACCGGGGGTGTCAATGAGATTGAGCCAATACAGATTTCCGTCGGCCGCGGTGTAGGGAAGGCATATGGTCTGGCTCTTGATCGTAATACCCCGCTCCCTTTCCAGATCCATGGTATCCAACATCTGGTCCCTGAAATCTCTTTTAGAGACTATGTCTGTTGTCTGGATCAGTCGGTCGGACAGCGTGGATTTTCCATGGTCTATATGCGCTATGATACTGAAGTTTCTGATATTTTTCATATGATATTGATCTTATCCAATACTTGCCTCAATATGGGATTTGACACCCTTCTGGTTTTGGGTTAATAAAAATAAAAAGCTATTTTATTTATCAACCGGGCTTGGCGCTGTCAAGTGCCATGCACGGCAAATTATAATGATTAAAAAACACTGAAAGACCCATGAGTGAAAAAATCCTTGTTGTTGACGATGATTTTGTGATCCGGGATGCCATACAGCAATACCTGAGCCAACCCGATTATCAGACCTTTATTGCGCAAACCGGGGAGGAAGTCCTGGAATTTTTAAAGGAACACTCCATAGACGTGATGATTACGGATATCATGTTAAGCGGCATCAACGGTCTTGAACTTACAGAGGCCGTAAAAAAAAGGTATAATACCGCCGTAATCAGCAGTACTGGCTTTATAGATGATTTTTCCTATGAAGAGGCAACCCGCAAGGGCGCAGATGATTTCGTGCTAAAACCCGTGCAGTTCGAAGAGCTGCGGCTGCGGCTAAAACGCCTCATCAAGGAACGGCGCATGGAGCATGAACGTATACAGATGCTCGAGGCTTTAAAGACGCTTTCCATTACAGACGATCTTACAAGGCTTTATAATTCCAGGCACTTTTACTATAAGCTGGAAACAGAAATCAACCGCCACAGCAGATACAAACACCCCCTTTCCCTGCTCCT
>JAIPDT010000165.1 GCA_021737545.1 Desulfobacteraceae bacterium | reverse complement strand
TCCCCCAGGTTATAAGTATCCATGTGAAATGCGATCTTTTTCTCACATCCCCAGCCCGGCGGGCATGCCACCATGTCGGCCTTGCCGTCGCCGTTGGCGTCAAAGGCTTCCTTGACTTCTTCGCGCTTGAAATCATCCAGGGAGGTGATATTGTATTTCTCAACATGCTCCTTGGACACCAGGTAGCCCTGAACCGCGCCTTTGGTGACCACGGTGCCGGCCATGGTTATGTCTTTTTTCCAGTTTTTGGGCAGGAATTCCCCGTGCAGCGGGAACCAGCCGTTGGCCCAGAAATCCAGATCGCCTGCGGCAAGGGACCTGTAGAAAATGGGGGCGGCAAGTTTCTTGGCATCCTTTACTTCATAGCCGAGCTCCTCGCATGCCCTGGAATAAAGTGCTTCCAAAAAGAACCCGGACTGCCATGTGGCGGCAGCCGGCTGTATGGTTTTACCCTTGCCGGGCAGATCCTCGGCAAATGATCCGCCCGGAAATGCCATCAGGCATGCCGCCAGCAGAATTACGCCGAAAATGGTTTTGTTCAGAAATCCTTTCATAGGAAACCTCCTTACTTTTTATTAAGGGTTATAATTGTATCTTACATCCTGATTTCAGGCTACTCTTGGCGTTTGCCGGAACCCAGTGCCTGGGTAATCCTGTCTAGTACCATGGCCATAAGAACAATGCCAAGGCCGCCAATGCCGGCCAGTCCGACCTGAAGGCTGTTTAAGCCTTCAAACACCGGAACACCGAGACCTCCGGCGCCGATCAGGGAGGCGATTACTACCATTGAAAGCGAGAGCATGATCGTCTGGTTCAAGCCCGCCATAATGGTTGTAAGTGCCAGCGGGATCTGTACTTTCCAGAGCACCTGACGCTTGGTGGCACCGAAAGAATAGGTCGCCTCGATCAGTTCGGGATGTACCTGGCGTATTCCCAGGTTGGTCAGCCGGATAATGGGCGGCATGGAAAAAATAATAGTTGCAATGACTCCGGCAACCGTGCCTATGGAAAACAGCATCACGACGGGCACCAGGTAGACGAATGCCGGCGTGGTCTGCATGGCGTCCAGAACAGGTCGTAAAACAGATTCAAACCTGTCGCTGCGCGAAGATATTATACCCAGAGGAACACCGATCAATACGTCAACGAACACGGCGGAAATCACCATCGCCAGAGTAGTCATGGTTTCATCCCACAGCCCGGTAAACCCGATAAAAGCCATGGCAATGAAGCTGAAGATTCCGACTTTCCAGCCTGCTGCCTTCCATCCGGCAACCAGAAAAATCAGCAAAACGATCTCCGGGGGGAGCCATAGTAACAAGTCATTTATCCCATTTAGCATTAGCTGGATGGGCATTTTAATGGCCTGGAAAAACGGCCTGTAGTTGCCCACGATCCAGTCCACAACCAGTGCGATCCAGTCGTCCAGGGGGATGGTGTACTTAAATATATCAAAAAACATTATGCCTCCTCAGCAGCAGCTTCTGTCTCTGAGTCCTCGGCTTCTTCAGCCTCGGCTTCGCGGGTTAAGGTTTTCAAAAACAGGTGCCTGGAGATGGTACCGAAGAACTTGTTGTTTTCATCCACGATCGGAACCGGGCATTCATAGGAGGTCAGTTTGGGCAGAATGTCCTGGAGCGTGGAATCCTTGTAAACCGGCTCGATGCCCTCGAGAAAAGCGGGGCGAATGTCTTCGGAAGCTATTGACTCGTCTTCAATTGCTGCATTTACGCTGTCAAATGATACCACGCCGACATATGTCCGATCCCTGCGCACGATATATGCATGTTCACGGTCATATTCATTAAGCCGCTGGCGGACCGCCCGGAGGCCGGCCTTGTGCATGGGGAAGGTGACCTGGGTGGTGGTGGCGATATCGCCGGCGGTGTAGACGTTGGTGGGATCCACGCCACGGAAAAAGGCCTTGACGTATTCATCCGCCGGGTTTCTCAGAATTTCTTCGGGCGCCCCGATCTGGACGATCCGTCCGCTTTCCATCATGGCGATGCGGTCGCCGATGCGCATGGCTTCATCCAGGTCATGCGAAATAAACACCACCGTTCTGTTGCTGCCTTCCTGGAGCTTTAGCAGCTCATCCTGCATCTCCGTGCGGATCAGAGGGTCAAGCGCGGAAAACGCCTCGTCCATGAGCATGATATCCGGATCCACGGCAAGGCCCCGAGCAAGTCCCACCCGCTGTTTCATCCCGCCGGACAGGGCTTCGGGGTAGCTGTTTGCCACGTGTTCAAGGCCGACCTGTTTTAAAGCGTCCATGGCACGTTCCTGGCGTTTCTTCTCATCAATCCCCATGATTTCCAGCCCGAATGCGGCGTTTTGGAGCACCGTTAAATGCGGCATCAATGCAAAGGACTGAAATACCATGGACATGTATTTTCTGCGCATCTCCACGAGTTCCTTGTTGTCCATTTGCGTAATGTCCTGGCCCTCTACTATAATCTTGCCGGATGTCGGTTCAATAAGCCGGTTGAGCAACCTGACCAGGGTGGATTTCCCGGACCCGGACAACCCCATGATCACGAAAACTTCTCCGGCGTAAACCGAGAATGTGGCGTTTTCAACGCCGATGGTAAGCCCGGTTTCTTTATAAATTTCATCCTTTTTTTTGCCCTGCTCGATTAATTTAAAGGCAGTTTCGGGGTCGCCGCCGAAAATCTTGTAAGCATTTTCCACTCGAAGTCTTTCGTGGTCACCGTTTGTTGGGTTATTCGACATTTTTAAGTCCCCTGTTTTTGTAGTTACAATCTTGAGGTTTTTTCGTGCCAAAGTCGGCTGATTTTCAAAGAACCTCAAGGGACTCTCTTTTCCGAGGTTTTATATTGCTGAAGATTGATTGACTATACAGGTAGAACACAATTTATGATAAAAACATATTCTTCATCCGGGAAAAGTCAAACACAATTACAACTAAAATAATATGGTTAAAGTTTCGGTTCTGTTTTTATTCGTAATCCTTAACCGAATGTTTTATTGTATATAACAATATTATTTATTACAATTTTAACCATGTGTCAATGTAACAGGGTCGGCAAATACCAGGTTTCAATTAGGCATCATGTGAAGGTTTTGGAATTATAGAGTTTATTGGTTAAATAAGTAATAAATTTTTGAGCTCCCCCAGATTAAAACGAGGCCTTATGCTGTATTTTTTTCCTCCGTTTATCCGCGGGATTGTGTCGTTTGCGTTCTATGTATTTTTTACCGTGGTACTGGCGATTTTTCTTCTTGCCGCGGCAGTGGTCAGGTTCCTTATCCCTGTACACGCAGTAAAGCTGGGAAGCAGTCGGGTCACGGACTGGATCGCAAGCGAGATGTGGGTAAGATGCGCTTTATGTGTCCAACGGATGACTGCTGCAAGGGTCAAGTGGGAGACGCGGGGAATTGAAGACATAAGCATTGATCGCTGGAGTCTGATCGTTTCCAATCATCAGAGCTGGGTGGATATCCTTGTACTGGTGCGGGTTCTGGCCGGGAGGGTACCGCCGTACAAGTTTTTCATCAAAAAGGGGCTGCTGTGGCTTCCGTTTATGGGACAGTGTTTCTGGGCTTTGGATTTTCCCGTTATGAATCGCTATTCAAGGCAGTTTCTTGAAAAATATCCGCATCTAAAAGGCAGAGATCTGGAGACTGCCAGAAAATCCTGCGAAAAATTCAGGAATGCTCCGGTTACCATCATGAACTTTGTAGAAGGCACCCGGTTTACTCCTGAAAAGCACCGCATGCAGGGATCACCCTTTTCGCACCTTCTCAAACCCAGGGCCGGAGGTTTGGCCATGGCGATCTATGCCATGGGAAGTCTGCTCGAAGACATGATCGATATCACCGTCGCCTATCCAGAAGGGGTCCCCGGACTCTGGGATTTTTTCTGCGGCCGGGTCTCCAGGGTAAAAGTGGATGTACGGATTTTAAATATTCCGGAGGAGTTCAAACAGGAAAATTATTTCTCAGACCCCCGGCTCCGGTGGAGGTTCAATTATTGGTTAAATCGTCTCTGGGAGCAAAAGGATCGGAGGCTGGAGGCAATGCTTTCCGATAAAGACCGATCATCGGTTTGATAATCAGAAGTGCCCTCCGCATCCACAGTCGCATCCGCTGCATGCGGCTATTTCAGCCATCGAACTGACCACCTCGCGCGGATCTGCGGGATCCACTGATATCACTTTCATGTTTAGATAAAACGGATCAAGAGGTATTTTTAGTTTCATGGGGAATGGGAATATATGACCAAAAAATTCGGGGACAAACGATCGATATACTTCCAGGCTTGTGCAGTGACCGACAGTTTTGCCTTCGATTTGGCGTTCCAGAGGCGTCAGCCCTGTTCTGCCGAGCCCGAAAATAAACTCCACAGGCTCCGGGTCCATAAGCTCAACCCCGGCGGGCCTCTTGCCGGCAGAAATTTGAAGGGTTACCTTTTTTAACGGTTCTATGAGCTGCCTGTCGGTTTTCATTCCAAATCCTTTTTGCTGTGAGGTTGCCGAAACTTTGATTAATATAATAGCATAGCGGCCTTGCGAGTATCAATACCTGAGGTGTGCGGTGTCAGCCAATTGTCGGTGAATTCTTAAGGCCGCAGACAATGGTTATTATACACACTTTTGCAGGTTGCATCTAAACGGTTATGTTTTATATAAAACATTTGTAACCCCGAATACAAGGAGGATTCAATGGGCAAAACACTTGAGCATTTAAAAGAAGCATTCGCGGGTGAATCCCAGGCCAACCGGAAGTACCTGGCGTTTGCCAGACAGGCGGAAAAAGAAGGATTGCCGGAAGCTGCTAAACTGTTTCGGGCTGCCGCTGCGGCTGAAACGGTTCATGCCCATGCGCATTTGCGCGCCATGGACGGCATCGGCTCCACTGCTGAGAACTTGAAAGATGCGGTGGCCGGTGAGACCCATGAGTTTAGGGCCATGTACCCGGAGATGATTGAATCTGCCGGACGTGAAGGGCAAAAAGCCGCAGAGCAGAGCTTTTCATATGCCAATGAGGTGGAGCAGATCCATGCACGGCTTTATCAGGAGGTTCTAGACACACTTGATAATCCCAAGCCGGTGGAATGCTACTATGTATGCTCGGTTTGCGGCAATACGGTCGCAGATGAGGCACCTGATACATGTCCGATATGCGGGGCGGGCAAAAAAGCATTCGATCGTATCGATTAATGCGGATACCTTTGTCAGGCTTCCTGCAAGGGATGCCTGGCCCGGGATACGAGATCGCCGAGAGTTAAATTTGTCAAAGCCTGGTCCGCCTCCTGAACCCGGGAGCGGATTATATCCTCGAGTTCCGGCCTTTTGGCATGCTCCGGAACCGTCCATGAGCTTTGGCCGTGGTCGCGTATAGCATGGAAAATGTCTGCCGCGCTGATGCGGGAGAGTGCCTTGGCAGGCTGGCAGACATTTTCATTGTCTTCGAGTCGCCTTAGCAACTCCTTTTCGCAGAAAATATCTGAAAATTCTTCCACCAGGCGAAATGGTATGGACAGGCGTTTTGAGAGTTCCTGTATTCCTGGCGGTTTCACGCCGAAATGAAAATGACGGGCAATTTCATGGAAAATATAAAGTCCCATGATCTGACGCTGGGCAAAGCTTACCCCCGCCCCTATGAATTGCTGCTGATAAGTCCGGATGTTTTGGATGGCATTTGAAATTTTGGCCCCGACCAGGACTATGACCCAGCTTATATATATCCAGATAATGAAAATGGGCAGCGCAGCAAAGGTCCCGTAGATTTTGTTGTAGCGCGTCACCCCGACATTAAATCCGGTATATGCTTCGAATGCCAGCTGCCAGACAGTGCCGCAGATAGCTCCTGCGATAAGAGCCGGCACGAAACGTACCCGCGTATTGGGCATCAGAATGTACATGGCGGTAAATGCGATCCATAGGCCCATGTATGGGATCACCATTTTAAACAGGATGAAAAATTCCTTAAAGATCCGGTACTTCCATAATGTTTGAACAACAGTGTTAGATGACAAAGAGGTGATCATGGCAGTGGAAAGGACAATCAGCAGCGGCCCCAAGACCAGCACTCCTATGTAATCGGAAATTTTCCTCATTACTGGCC